>NZ_KZ819096.1:0-59166 GCF_003115855.1 Brenneria corticis | reverse complement strand
TAAAACAAGAACCCCACGGAAAATGTGGGGTTCGTCAGCAATCTGAAAGCGCCGTGAAAGGCGCTTTTTTAATATGTGGAAACGTAACGGATTTACAGACGGTGCACAGAGGCGGTATTGGTGGTGCCGCTTGGCACCAGCGCGCCGGAAACCATCACTACCACATCGCCGGCCTGCGCGTGGCCGCTGTTCAGCGCCGCTTCCTTACCGATACGGTAGAAATCATCGGTGGAGGCGATTTCTTTTACCAGCAGCGTATCCACGCCTTTGCTCAGCAGAAGCTGGCGGGCGGTGACTTCATTGGTCGTCAGCGCCAGGATGCGGGCATTGGGAAAGTATTTACGGATGGACTTGGCCGACTTGCCGCCGCTGGTCGCCACGACGATAAGCGGCGCGTCCAGTTTCTCAGCCGTTTCAACCGCGCCGCGGCATACGGCTTCGGTGATACGCAGCTTACCCACCGGCTTGAGGGTATCCAGACGGGCTTTCATTACGGTGTCGGTACGGCGGCAAATGGTCGCCATGATAGTAACGGACTCGAGCGGGTATTTCCCTTTGGCGCTTTCGCCGGACAGCATCACCGCATCGGTGCCGTCAATGATGGCGTTGGCGACGTCACCGGCTTCCGCGCGGGTAGGACGTGGGTTTTTAATCATCGAATCCAGCATCTGCGTTGCCGTGATAACGACTTTGCGGGCCTGGTTACATTTCTCAATCATCATCTTCTGGGCGAAAATCACTTCTTCAACCGGAATTTCGACCCCGAGATCGCCGCGGGCGACCATGATGCCGTCGGACGCATCGAGAATTTCGTCAAAGTTGTTTAGACCTTCCTGGTTTTCGATCTTGGAAATAATCTGGATGTGTTCGCCGCCGTGCTGCTGCAGGTGCGCGCGGATTTCTTCAACATCGGAGCGCTTGCGGATAAAGGAAGCGGCAACGAAATCGACGCCTTGTTCACAGCCAAAAATCAGGTCGCGTTTGTCTTTTTCCGCCAGAGCCGGCAATTGGATAGAGACGCCCGGCAGGTTAACGCCTTTGTTTTCGCCCAGATCGCCATTGTTCAGAACTTTACAAACGACTTCATTGCCGTTGATGGCGGTCACTTCCATGCCGATCAGGCCGTCATCCACCAGAACGGTGTTGCCGACGCTCAGATCTTCAGGGAAGCCGGCATAGGTCACCGCAACGCGCTGGCTATTGCCGATTACGCTCGCGTCGGTGGTGAAGGTGAACGTCTGGCCCGCGGTCAGCGAAACGTCGGCGCCGTTTTCCAGCTTCATGGTACGGATTTCCGGTCCTTTGGTGTCGAGCAGAATAGCGGCCTGCTTACCGGTTTTTGCCAGCACGGCGCGCAGGTTTTTGATGCGCTGACCGTGTTCAGCGTAATCCCCGTGCGAGAAGTTCAGGCGCATAACATTCATGCCGGCGTTCAGCAGATTGCTCAGCATTTCTTCTGATTCTGTTTTGGGCCCGATGGTGCAAACAATTTTTGTCTTTTTCATACGATAGCTTCTACAAGTTGTGATGGATAAAAAGCGAGTGAACCGGCAGTTATGATGGAGCGACTCCCGGAAAGAATGCGTTTGGCAACGGCCAGGAAGAAATAAGTATAGATGATGAAGCGCGTAACCGATTACCGCGTTTAAGCAACGGGATAAGGGTAAACAATGCCTTTGAAAACGGTTTTAATGATAGTGGCACGTCGATTAGCTGAAACCATTCAATTGAAACAACGTTCCGTATTATAGTTATTAGTCAAGGAGAAACAAGGTGGTAGATGGCCTCAAATCGCATATTTTAACCCGTTTACGCAAAAAAACGGCCGATTTGTGGTTTTTGCCAAGCTTTGTTGCGCAACTGCCCGTAATCCACCTCTTGTAATCGATGAGCGGGGGAATCATCGTGTCGTGGAATAATGTGTTCTCGATCACTTTTTTCCGCAAAAAAGAAAAGGATATGTAAACAGAATGTTTTCTTTCGATCGATATCACGTTTCTGTTCAGACGGAGTTGAGAAGATCAGAAATAGTGGTAGCTTGTCCACCATTAAGGATTGTTACTGCGCAAGCAGGCAAGACCAGATATCCGCTTTCTCCGCGGGTGTCTGGTTTTTTTGTTTCCAGGGTAATGAATAATGAAAATTGCCAAGATACTCAACAATAACGTCGTGACGGTTATCGACGAAAACAATAATGAGTCGGTTGTGATGGGCCGTGGGCTGGGTTTCAAGAAGCATACCGGCGATCGCCTGGACGAGTCGCTGATCGAAAGGGTGTTTGTCATGAAAAGCGGGGAGTTGACGTCACGCCTGGAAGAGCTGCTTTCGGAGATCCCGCTGGAGGTGATCACCACCGCGGATAAAATCATTTTGCTGGCGAAAGAGCGCCTGCCGGGAAAGTTGCAAAACAGCATCTATATCTCTTTGACCGATCACTGCCACTTTGCGATTGAACGGCACAAGCAGGGGGTCAATATCCGTAACGTGCTGCTATGGGAGATAAAGCGCCTTTACCCGAAAGAGTTTATGGTCGGCGTGGAGGCGCTGGACATTATCGAACAGCGCCTGTCGGTGCGGTTACCGGAAGATGAAGCCGGCTTTATTGCATTGCATCTGGTGAATGCGCAGCTGGATAGCGAAATGCCGGAAGTGATTCATATCACCAAAATCATGCAGGAAATCCTGAATATTGTTAAATACCAGCTTAACCTGGATTATGACGAACAGTCATTAAGCTATCATCGCTTCGTTACCCATCTCAAGTTTTTTGCGCAACGGCTGATTGGAAAAAATACGGTATTCAGCGATGACGAATCATTGCATGACGTCGTCAAAGAAAAATATCGTCTTGCTTATGGCTGCGCAGAAAAAATACAGATTTATATCGATCAGCAGTATCGGTACAGTTTAACGAAAGAGGAATTGATGTTTCTGACTATTCATATTGAACGGGTAAGAACAGAGCTGTTGGGAAAAGGTAGGATATAAAATATGCAGCAGGAAAATTTGCTGTTCATCACATAACGGTAATAAATGAAAATAAGTTACTTGCACAGGAATTATGTTGGATAATAGAATTTAGGTATCGGTAGTTTTCAGAAAATCAGGATTGTAACTGTACGACTGGAAGCCAGTCATGCAGGCAAAACCTAAACCGTTTTTTCCTTGAGTCATTATGGTGACGAGAAAAAACAGTTTAGGTTTTTTTTCGTCAAAAATAGTGCTGAAGTTAAATATATTGTAATTTATCATGTGGTTATTTAGTTTTAAGGATAGGCAATGAAATACAAGACATTAGCCAGTGAGATACTTGACGGGGTTGGCGGCAGTAGTAATGTTAATAGCGTATTACATTGCGCAACGCGACTGCGTTTTAAATTAAAGGATAGAAGCAGAGCGGATATTAATGCGCTTAAGGATAACCCCGGCATTATTATGGTCGTCGAAAGCGGCGGCCAGTTTCAGGTGGTCGTCGGTAATCATGTCAGCGAGGTTTATCAGGACCTGCTTGATGTGTCTGGTATAAGTGAAAACGCGAATTCAGAAAGCCAGGATGACAGCAATAATAAGGAAAGTATTTTTTCACGGCTTATTGATATTATTGCCGGCATCTTTACCCCGCTGATGGGAATTATGGCGGCCTCCGGTATTCTGAAGGGTTTTTTAGCCCTAAGTCTGGCCTGCGGCTGGCTGGTGGAAAGTAGCGGAACCTATAAGCTTTTATTTTCCGCCAGCGATTCATTATTCTATTTCTTCCCGATTATTCTCGGTTATACCGCCGGGAAAAAATTTGGCGGCAACGCCTTTGTGACCATGGCGATTGGCGGCGCGCTGGTGCATCCGACCATGATGGCCGAATTTAATGCCATGTCGGCGGTGGATTACCAGCCGCTGCGTTTCCTCGGTATTCCCATCACGTTTATCAACTATGCGTCGTCGGTCATCCCGATTATTTTCGCCTCATGGTTTTCCTGTAAGCTGGAAAAACCGCTGAACGCTTTTCTACACGCTAATATCCGCAACTTTTTCACCCCGGCCCTCTGCCTGATCATCACCGTGCCGCTGACGTTTTTAGCCATCGGCCCGGTGACCACCTGGCTGAGCTTCCAACTGGCGCACGGCTATCAGGTTATTTATGGCTCCAGCTCGACCATCGCCGGCGGCTTTATGGGCGGCCTGTGGCAGGTGTTCGTGATGTTCGGCCTGCACTGGGGATTTGTGCCGCTGATGATCAACAACTTCAGCGCCCTGGGGCATGACACCCTGATCGCGGTGCTGACCCCGGCGGTGATGGCGCAGGCGGGCGCGGCGCTGGGCGTGTCCCTGCGTACCCGGGACGCGAAGCTGAAAGGCATCGCCGGCTCGGCGTTCCCGGCGGGGATTTTCGGCATCACCGAACCGGCCATCTACGGCGTCAACCTGCCCCTGCGCCGGCCGTTTATCTTCGGCTGCGTCGGCGGGGCGCTTGGCGGCGCCGTCGCCGGCTATTTTGGCACCACGCAATACTCTTTCGGACTGCCCAGTATCTTTGCTTTTACGCAAATTATTCCTTCTACCGGCATGGATATGACCGTCTGGGGGGGCATCATCGGCACGGTAGTCGCTTTCGGGTTCGCAGCGCTGGCCAGCTATCTGTTTGGGCTCAAAAAAGAACTCGAACCTGAAGCTCCGGCGGTTGAGCCCGCGGCGGAACGCACGGCGTCAGCGCGCCGGCAAGCGGTGGACAGTCCTATCAGCGGTGAGATCCTGCCATTGGAACAGGTTAACGATCAGACCTTTGCCAGCGGGCTGATGGGCAAAGGCATCGCCATCAAGCCGCTGTCCGGGCGGGTGGTTTCACCGGTGAATGGCACCGTCGCCTCGCTGTTTAAAACCAACCATGCGATTGGCCTGCAGTCTGATGACGGCGCTGAAGTGTTGATTCACGTCGGGATCGATACCGTAAAACTGAACGGCCGGCACTTTACTCCCCACGTTAAAACCGGCGATACGGTAAGGCAGGGCGATTTGCTGGTGGAGTTTGATTATCAGGCCATCGAAGCGGCGGGGTATGACACCACTACGCCCGTCATTATTACCAACAGCGACGACTACGTTGATGTGCTGCCCGTGGCGGAAAACACCGTACAGGAACAGGCGCCCTTATTAACGTTGATACGCTGACATAGCAACATTTAACACCCGGATTGGGAAGGAGATTAAAAATGAGCCACCGTTTTCCTGACGATTTTTTGTGGGGCGGCGCGATTGCGGCAAATCAGGTTGAAGGCGCTTATTTAACCGATGGCAAGGGACTGTCGACATCGGATTTACAGCCCCATGGCATTTTTGGCGAGATAGTCGAAAGAACCACGGGCGATAGTGGAATAAAAGACGTAGCAATCGATTTTTATCATCGCTATCCCGAAGATATCGCGCTGTTTGCCGAAATGGGTTTTAAGACTTTACGCACTTCGATCGCCTGGACGCGTATTTTTCCACAGGGCGATGAGGAAACGCCAAACGAAGCCGGACTGGCATTTTACGATCGCCTGTTTGATGAAATGGCAAAACACGACATTAAGCCATTAGTGACGTTGTCACACTACGAAATGCCCTACGGATTGGTGCGCAACTACGGCGGCTGGGGCAGCCGCGACACCATAACCTTCTTTGAACGCTATGCGCGCACGGTATTTGAGCGCTATCGGCATAAGGTAAAACACTGGCTGACGTTTAATGAAATCAACTGCGCCTTGCACGCGCCCTTTACCGGCGTCGGCCTGCCGTCGAATAGCAGCAAGCAGGCGATCTATCAGGCGATTCATCATCAGCTGGTGGCCAGCGCCAAAGCGGTTAAAGCCTGCCACGAGATCATTCCGGACGCCAAAATCGGCAACATGCTGCTGGGTTCAATGTTTTACCCATTAACCTGCAAACCTGCCGACGTTGTTAAAACCATGCAGCAAAACCGTGACTGGCTGTTTTTCGGCGATGTTCAGGTCAGAGGATACTACCCGGCCTATATGACGCGTTTCTTTAAAGAACACGGCATTGATATCACCATCACCGACGATGACCGGCAGGCTCTGCAAGAAACCATCGATTTCATTTCATTTAGCTACTACATGACCGGCTGCGTCACCGCCGATGAAGAGCTGAATCGTCAATCGCGCGGCAACATTTTGCAAATGGTGCCGAACCCGCATCTGGAAAGTTCCGAGTGGGGTTGGCAAATCGATCCTGAAGGTCTGCGTTATCTGCTGAACGAGCTGTATGACCGCTATCAGAAGCCGCTGTTTATCGTGGAGAACGGACTGGGAGCCAAAGATAAGGTGGAGGCGGACGGCAGCATCAACGACGACTACCGCATCAAGTACCTGAACGATCACCTGTATCAGGTGGGGGAAGCGCTGGCCGACGGCGTCGAGGTGCTGGGATATACCTGCTGGGGACCGATCGATCTGGTGAGCGCGTCGACAGCGGAAATGTCCAAGCGCTACGGTTTCATCTATGTCGACCGCGACGACGCGGGCAACGGCACCCTGGAACGCCGGCGCAAGAAGAGCTTTTACTGGTATCGGGACGTTATTGGCAGCAATGGTGGGGCGCTGAAATAGCCGCGGCGTTTCCGTTTTCGCCGACGCGGCCTGCAGCGCGTCGGCTATCGATTTATCTCTGTTGGGCGGATATTGGCATGAATAGACGAGAATTACTGATAAAAGCCGCCGTGGTTGCTTCGAGTATCAAAGTCTTGCCGATTCAGGGGGCGCAGGCGAAAACCGGCTCGCCTATTAGGGCGAACATCGCTGACGCCGCGATGACGCCAGCTCAGCGTTATCTGCAACTGGCCGAATTCCTGAGGCCGGCATTGCCGGAGGTGCCTTATCCGCCGCTGTCGGTGGTGGAGCCGAAAGCGGATAAAAGTCACATGCTGGGGCATGTCATGCAGAAAACCGCCAGCATCGATGCGTTGGCGCGGCGCGCTTTTAAAACGGGGGACAGTGTGATTGTCGATTTCGGCGATCACTACACGGGATTCTTAACGTTCGTTTTAGGTTGGAAGGGCGTTTCCTGTGATTCTCCGGCGCGTTTACGCTTGACCTTCGGCGAAGTGGTCACTGATGTCGCGGACCCCCTTTATCCTTATAACGGTTGGATTAGCGCGGCCTGGCTGCCGGAAGAGATCATCAACGTCGATTTTCTGCCCGCGCCGGTAAGGATTGCCCGCCGGCAGTCTTTCCGCTATGTGAAAATTGACGTGATTGCCTCCTCGTCCAATTTTAGCGTCACATTCGATAATATCCAGGTTCAGGCGGTGTCGTCGGCCGGCGAGGATAAGCACCTTCCGGCGCAGTATGACGGCGCTTTGTGGCGGGATATAGATAAAGCCAGTATCAGGACGCTGCATGAATGTATGCAGACGGTTTTCGAAGATGGTCCGAAACGGGATCGCCGCCTATGGTTGGGCGATCTGCGCTTACAGGCATTGGCTAACTATGTCAGTTTCAACAATACGGATTTGGTGCGCCGCTGTCTTTATCTGTTTGCCGGCCTGCAACGCGATGACGGTTATGTCACGGCATGTGTTTATGAAAAGCCCGCGCCCAGAATAGGCGAAGTGGTATTGCTTGATTATGCCGCGCTGTTTGGTTGCGTTTTACTGGATTATTTCCGGGCGAGTCAGGATAAAGCCACCGCTGTTGAATTGTGGCCGATAGCGAAAAAGCAAATCGACTTGCTGTTGCAACATGTTAATCAGGAAGGCATTTTCGTAGCGCCGGATAAAGATTATATTTTTATCGACTGGAATAGCGGAGAGGATCAGGCCGCCGCAACACAAGGAATGGATAAACAGGCGGCCATGCAGGGATTGTTGATTTACAGTTGTCGGCGTTTGGTGGAGCTGGCAACGGCGATTCTCCCGACGGAAAATATGGACGGAATAATTGAAAAAATAACAAAAATGACGGTTGCCGCCAAAAACGTATTCTATGAACCAACATTACAGCTATTTATTAGCGGGGGAAACCGACAAGTATCCTGGGCATCCCAAATATGGATGGCATTGGCTAATGTATTGTCGCAGCATGAAAGCGCCATTTCCTTACGGAAAGTAATGGCGATGCCTGAGGCAATTCGGCCGCTGACTCCTTATTTATACCATCATATGGTTGATGCGTTGGTGCAAAGTGGGTTAACGGCGCAAGCCAAAGAGTTGGTCGAAAATTATTGGGGAGGAATGATAAAAGCGGGGGCGGATACCTTCTGGGAAGCCTTTGATCCAGAGAATCCTCAGGCTTCGCCATATGGCAGTAAACAAATTAATAGTTATTGTCACGCGTGGAGTTGTACGCCATGTTATTTTATCCGAAATAAATTTAGGAAATAGAAAGAAAAAATATTGCACAGGTGCGGATACCGCACGGCAACTTTTTATTATAAATATTTCATGGATGCTATTGATGGCATCACGGGTTATTTTTTTTGTTTTAACTCTGCATTTTATTTGGAAAACATTATGCGTAAAAAACACTACCCTCTTAAACCTATAGTATTATTAATTTCTTCAGCGATTTTATCTAATAGTGCGATAGCGGCAACATTAACGATAGAAGAAAGATTAGCCCTATTGGAAAAAGAATTAGCGGAGAATAGGCAAGAATTACAATCGACCAAAAAAGAACTACGAGAATATAAAGCGATAGCCGAACGCCGGCAGACAGCGGTCGCCGCCGCTAGTATTGAAAAACCGACGGGTCAGGAACGTATTGTCACCGAAGTGGTCCAGACGCAACCAGCGGGAACACCGCAGTCGGCGGTCGCGACGGAACAAAAATCGCTGACGCTGCATGAACTCAGCAAATTCATCAAAGATGATATTGGCTTCAACTATCGGGGATATTTCCGTTCAGGATGGGCGACCGGTACGCGCGGCGCGCCGAAGTCTTACGCGATCGGTTCGGTGGGGCGTTTCGGTAACGAAAACGGCGCCTGGTTCGATCTGGAATTGTCGCAGAAAGTCTATGATCAGAATGGAAAAACGGCCAAAGCCGTGGTTATGCTGGATGGTAATGTCGGTTTGCAATACAGCGGCGGATGGTTTGACAAGGATTCGGAAAATCTACTGGCATTTTCAGATATTTATTTGACCACTAAGGGCTTTCTGCCATTCGCGCCGGAAGCGGATTTCTGGGTGGGTAAACACAATATGCCGGTCTATGAAATCCAGATGCTGGACTGGAAGAGTCACCGCACCAACGCGGGGGCCGGCGTTGGTATTGAAAATTGGCAGATTGGGCCGGGTAAGCTGAATGTATCGCTGACGCGTCAGGATCTTAACGCCCATGCGGTGGATTACGCGACGTCTGGTAATACGCAACAGGTCAATACCAACTCTATTGATTTGCGCTATAAAGAACTCCCACTGTGGGATAAGGCCACGCTGGAAGTATTCGGCAGATATGCGATGGCGAATCATAACGACACCACGCGTAGCAATGAAAATGACGACAGTTATTACAGCGTGAAAGATTCCTGGCATGCCGGCGTTATTTTAAGGCAAAACTTCACTGACGGAGGGTTTAATGAGTTTACCCTGCAAGGAGCGGATAATTCCATCGCCAGCGGGTTTGCACTCATTTCCGACGCCAACCCTTCCTATGGTTATAACGACGACTATTATGGCGATCACAGCTATGGAAAAGCGTTTCGCTTAATCTCTCAGGGTGAGGTTTATTTACATCCTAACGTTATCATGGCTAACGCTTTAGTCTATTCTCGCGGCAATGATATATATAGTTATGATACCGGTTCGCATACCGATTTTGAAAGTTTTCGCGCGGTTGTCCGTCCTGCTTATATATGGGAAAACAACAACCAAACCGGTGTTGAATTGGGATGGTTTGATCAAAAAAATAAACAGGGTGGTGCGGAATATCATGAATCTGGTTATAAAACTACGCTATTTCATACCATCAAGGTGGACACCAGTATGCTGACTTCTCGTCCTGAAATTCGCTTCTATGGCACTTATTTGAAAGCGTTAGATAATGAAATTAGTCAATTTCAGTTTGCGGATAGTAAGAGCGATCAATTTACCGTTGGCGTACAGGCAGAAGTCTGGTGGTAATAAGCGGTTGTTTAAATAACCGCCATTGGTGAGGTAATTGTCGGCGCTATAGGTGCGATATCTCATCAGCATATTTGAAAACATCCAGACATTGAATCAAGAGAGGGATATCTGGATATTGGTATAGAGAAGGGTTTAATAATGAATAAATACGGTTCAATAAAGGTGAGGCTACACGGCGTTGTTAGTCTGTTTTTGTTTATGCTTCTGGGAGCGCCTGCGCTTGTTATCGCGCAGCCTCTCTTTGATGTCGTCGAACGCAAACAGATGCGGGTCATCATCAGCAGCGACGCCAAAAACGAGGCCGACGATGACTTCGCCGTGGCTCACGCGCTGCTGACGCCCACCTTTATCGTGAAAGGCGTGATCGCCGCACACTACGCCAACACCGCCCCTCTGATGCAGCGCGACGCCGCCGGCAGCATGCAGGAGAGCTATCAGGAGCTGCAGCGGCTGACGCGGGTGATGGACAAAACGGAGGTTCCCCTCTACCGCGGGGCGACGGCGGCGCTGAAAAAAGACGGCCTCCGCCAGGAGTTGAGCGAGGGCGCGCAGGCGTTGATTCGGGAAGCGCTGAAAGAGGACAGTCACCCGCTGTTCGTACTGGTGCTGGGGCCGATCACCGACGTGGCCGCCGCGCTGCGGGCCGAACCGCGCATTGCCTCCAGGATGACGGTGGTGTGGATCGGCGGCATGCCTTATCCGCAAGGCGGCTGGGAATACAATATGTTCAACGATGCTGTCGCCGCGAATGAGGTCTTTAAGTCGCCGGTGGCGCTGTGGCAAGTGCCGCACAATGTCTATATGTCGGTCCGCGTCTCACTGGCGGAACTGGCCGCGCGCGTCAAACCGCAAGGCGCAACAGGGGAATATCTGTGGCGGCAGATGATTGATTTCAACAAGATGATTTCCACCGTTATCAAAGACGTACCCTGGCCGAAAAGCGAGGTGTGGGTACTGGGGGACAACCCGGCCGTCTCTCTGCTGCTCGACGAGCATGAATACAACTATACCCTGCGCGATGCGCCGCAACTCAACGACGATCTCACCTACGCGCCGCAGCCCGGCGCGCGCCAGATTCGCGTATATAACGCCGTTGACGCCCGTTTCACGCTGGAGGATTTCTACGCCAAGCTGGCGCTAACCTATGGGGATAAAAAATGAGCAAATCTACCCGCGCAGCGCTCAAGTACGCTCTGCTTGCCGGCGCGCTGCTTCCGTTGCTGAGCAATGCGGAGAATCGGGCCGTCGGCGATCAATTACTTTACGGGGTGGCCTATTACGACGAGTACATGCCCTACGATCGCCTGGACGCCGATATCAAGATGATGAAAGAGGCGGGCATCAACGTGGTGCGCATCGCCGAATCGACCTGGAGTTCGCTGGAAGTCGAAGATGGCGTATTCAATTTCAGCCATATCGATCGCGTGTTGGACGCCATGGGGAAAGCGGGAATAAAAGTGATCGTCGGGACGCCGACCTATGCGGTGCCGAGTTGGCTGGTAAAAAAATACCCGGATATTCTGGCGGTAACCCCCCAGGGACAATATAAGTTCGGTCCGCGTCAGAATATGGATATCACCAACCCGGATTTCCGCCGCCACGCGGAAAACGTTATCCGAAAACTGATGCAGCATGTAAAAGATCACCCGGCGGTAATTGGCTATCAGGTCGACAATGAAACCAAGCATTACGATAGCAGCGGTCCCAATGTACAGGCGATGTTCGTCAAACACCTGCAACAAAAATTCCCGGATATCGCGGCGTTTAATCGTGATTTCGGCATGGACTACTGGAGCCACCGCATTAATAAATGGGACGATCTGTTATCGGTGGATGGAACCGTGAATGCCAGCATCGGTTCCGAATTTTCGCTGTTCCAGCGCCAACTGGTGACGGATTACCTTAACTGGCAGATTAGCCTGGTGAAGGAGTACGCCCGCCCCGGGCAGTTTGTAACGCAGAATTTCGATCTGGACTGGCGCGGCTATTCCTATGGCATTCAGCCTCGGGTCGATCAGTTCAGCGCCGCGAAAAATCTGGATGTCGCGGGCGTGGATATCTATCACCCCACGCAGGATAAGCTTACCGGGGAGGAGATTGCCTTTGGCGGCGACCTGACGCGTTCAATGAAGCAGGGGAAAAACTACTACGTTATTGAAACGCAGGCGCAGGGATTTCCTGAATGGACGCCTTATCCCGGGCAGTTGCGCCTGCAGGCTTTCAGCCATATCGCCTCCGGCGCCAACATGGTGGCTTACTGGCACTGGAGCACCACGGCGAATTCGATAGAAACCTACTGGCGCGGGCTGCTGAGTCAGGATTTTCAACCGAATGAAACCTATCGGGAAGCCAAAACCATCGGCGCGGATTTTGCCCGGCTGAGCCCGCAGCTGGTTAATCTGAAAAAAGACAACAAGGTGGCGCTGTATTTCAGCAATCAGGCGTTAACGGCGTTCAACTGGTTTAAATTCGGCTGGACATCCACCATAGAATATAACGATGTGCTGCGGCCCTTTTATAATGCGCTGTACCGCATGAATGTGGGGACGGATTTCGTTGATTCATCGACCGGCGATCTCAGCCGCTATTCCATGCTGGTGGTTCCGGCGCTCTATTCGGCTTCGGACGCGGAACTGCAGCGTTTGAACGAGTATGTCAAACAGGGAGGCCATATCGTTTATACCTTCAAGAGCGGTTTTTCCGACCAGCATGTGAAAGTCCGCGCCACGCAACAGCCCGGTATTATCGCGCCGGCGGCGGGGATCGAATACAGCCAGGTGACTATCCCGGAAAAGGTGGGGTTAAAGGACAACCCTTATCAGGTGACTCCGGAGGAGAATCAGGCGCGCTGGTGGATGGAGCTGATCAAACCGACGACGGCGAAAGTGCTGGCCAGCTACGATCATCCGGTATGGGGCAAATATGCCGCGGTAACCCGGAATCAGTACGGCAAGGGCGAGGCGACCTATATCGGGTTTATGCCCTCGGACGCGGTGATAGCAAAAATCATGGCGGACGCGGTGAAAAACGCCGGATTGTGGGGAAAGGATCAGCAACTGACCTTCCCGCAGATCGTCCGTCACAGCACCAATCAGCAGGGAAAAGCGCTGCATTTCCTGTTTAACTACTCGGCCGCCGCCGCTCAGGTGACGTATCAGTGGGAAGAAGGGAAGGAACTGCTGAGCGATAAGCCGGTGGAGAAAAACCAATCGCTCACCTTGCCGGCCTGGGGAGTGAGTATTATCGAAGAAAATAGCGTCCGGCGGTGATATTTTTCACCTGGCAAACAGGCATGCCGTCAGCGTGCCTGTTTGCACTCGCGGAGGGGCAAGCAGGAGTACGGCAATTTGAGGAGCATTCGCCTATTTTGCCATGTCCGATCGCCTGAGCTGCAGCACCACGGAAAAACGTTCTTCCGGCTGCACCGTCACCGAAATGACGAATGCCCGTCCCGTAACATCCAGATAATGCCGCACGATCTTCAGCGCGGCGGCGCCGGTTTTCAGCCGCAGCGCTTTCGCCATCGCGCCATTCGTCACGGTGCAGGCGCGGATCTCCTGCCGGACTCCCGCCACGCGTCGCCCAAAATGGCTCTCGATCAGGGAGCAGACCAGCGTGCCCGGTTGCCGGTGCACGTCCGCCACGATTTCCGCATAATCCGGCTCAATATAGATATCGGTCCAGCCGATCGGCAGACGCCCGCCTTCCTGCAGCCGCAGGCCCGAAATGCGCAGCCACAGCCTATCCGGGGAACAGGAATGCTCCTGGGGCTGATCGCGGGTAATGTCATCAAGATCGGCAGCGGCATGTCGCCGCCGGAAAACGGCGCTCCCGCGCTGGATATCCAGGCCGCGACCACGCCCGGTTTTGGCGAATTTTTGCTGCATATCGTGCCTGACAATTTTATCGGCGCCTTTGCCAAAGGGGAACTGCTACAGGTGGTGGTACTGGCGGTGATGGTGGGTATCGGCATCCTCGCCATCCCGCTCGAGCGGCGTAAGCGGGTCAACGACAGCCTGGATATGATCTCCGAAGTGCCGTTCGCGTTTATCAATCTGGTGATGAAGCTCGCGCCGCTGGGCACCTTCGGCGCGGTGGCCTACTCGGTGGGGAGCAACGGCTCCTCGGTACTGCTGGCCCTGGCGGAACTGGTGCTGGTGTTTTACGTGGTGATTGCGCTCTTCGTTATCCTCGGTATGGGGCTGGTGCTGCCGACGGGCTACGCCTTTAACCTTGACGGCACATCCATCTTTATGTCCATGGGCGTGATGTTTATCTCCCATGCCTACGGTATTCCGCTGTCGCTGGAAACCCAGATCGGCATCCTGCTGCTGATGCTGCTGACCTCCAAAGGGGCCGCGCCGGTTTCCGGAGGCTCGTTCGTGGTATTTGCCGCCACAGTGACATCGACCGGCATCCTGCCCGTTGAGGGGCTGGCGCTGATTTTCGACGTCTACCGTTTTATGTCCATGGCGGAGCTTTACCCGGAAACGGCGCAGGAAGACGAAGCGTTGGATAATGGCGAAATGCTGCCCGAACATGAGGAGTCGGAGCAGCCATCGCCGCGGCCCTGAACGGCGCAGGCCGTATTCCCGAATAATGACGGAATATGGCCGCTGCGGCATATTGATTGGTCAAATAACGTGATGACAACGATAATCACATATTCCGCATATCGTTTGGTGGAAGCATAATCAAAATAAACAGGCTTGCCGCCGCAGATAATTGAAAAACAACCGGCAGGCTCCAGCGCTCAGCCAGAAGACCGGCAATCGGGGGGAAAATCAACTGTCCGGCCGATATGAGGAAAAAAGTGATGCCGAATCCCACAGACGGCGCGTTTTGAAAGCAGGCGACGCTCCAGATCCCGTAAAGCGCGGTTATAAGAATGAAGGTTGCTCCGAAAGCCGTCGCCGAAAGCAATGTCGCGGTTGTGTTGGTTCCCCAGGCGAAGGCGGGCAGCGCAATGGCGGCAGCGATAGCGATCGTTGACCATTTTAATGTTTTTTTGAGTCCGTAACGGGTGACAAGATCGCCTGCGGCTCCGCCCACGATGCCCGCGATGCCGATGACGATCCAAAATAGCACGCCGTTGAGCGATGCTGTCCGCCCGCCGGCCGTAATAAGGTCGACCGAGAAAATCCAATAGACTGAGGTTGCAATGCCGAAAAGTAGGGCGCTTATAAATAGACGTCTAACCGATGGCTCCGTCAGTTTTTCTTTTACCAAATCAGCAATGGCTGTCCGATTAGACGCAGCCGCGTCCTTTGGCGTACAAGCCAACTCTTTTTTTGCCGCCGGCATGACAAAGAAACTCCATAAGGTGGCGGCGAAAGCGATGGCAGCGAAAAGAAGCCAGGCAGATTGCCAGCCTGTTCCGACAGTCAGCGCCAAGGGGCCCGATATCATAATGCCGAAACTTGTCCCGGAGTTGATTAAGGCATAGACGCGATTTTGGAACCTGGCCTGGCATAATTGTTTGATGGCGTCCGCCAGCGGAGGATAAGCGAGCCCTGGGCTACAGCCGGCAAGCATGACGCCGAGAGCAAGAACGGCGGATGAATTCGCCAAGGCGACAATTGTCATGCCGCTTGCCGCCGCCAATCCACCCAGAACGACCGGCAGTCGAACCCCCGCATAGCGCGAAAGCATCGGACTAAACAGCGTAGCCGAAAGATAACCGATGTATGAGCAACTGCCGATTGTACCGATAGCGACTTGTGAAAGGCCAAACTCCGATTTGATCGCCGGAACGAATAACCCGTAGCTATATCGTGCTAATCCGTAGGTCGAAGCAACGATAAGGAGTCCCGCGCCCACCAATTGAAATACTGGCGTATTTTGAGTGGTTTTGGAGCTATCCATTAAAGACGAACCGATAGCTGATAGACCACAGTCCGATCGCCGCTGATGAATTCATCAAGAATACGAAAGCGACCGCAATATAAACGTACTTGCCTAAATTGTTCAAGTGTATATTTCAGGCAACAATTCGTAAGCAGGTAGCGAAATGTCCGGTTTTTTTTATAAGGTATGATTGTCGCCGCAGTCATAACATTTCCAATACACGTTTTTACTGGAATAATAAATATTGCATGGTCGTCAGTTGACACAAAATTAAACCGTTTACAAATTTCGCGAGAAAATTTTTTCATTTCTGATAGTTCATAAAATTCGATGAAAGGGCTGAAGCCGGATGTGCTTAATATTTGCATTTCTGATAAAAGTATATCTCCTGGTTGCATTAAGTTAGAAAGAATATCCGATATTGTGTCAGGTAATTCATTTCCTTCTTCAAATCCCATCATAGTAAAGATTGTCAGACCATTGTGATGACCGATGTTTTCTATGTCGAATGTTTTATAGTCATGTATAACATATAAAAATTTATTTTCAGGAATAACTGATGATAGAGATAAACGCATTGTATTTTCTGATTGGGGATTGATATCAATCCCGACATAACTCGATATATCGGCTCCTAAATTCTGAAGAGTTTGTAGAATAAATGTACTCTTGTGTGGCTCTGGGCCGAGTTCTACGTAACGAATTGAACGTTTTTTACTGTAATTGAAAATATAGTTTGCGATGGCGACTAAATTGTCTCGAAGCGAAAATCCACTACTTACTTTTCCTTTGCACAATGATTGACTTTTAACGGTGATTTCATTTAGCTTCGCCATGTAAAAAAAGATATTTTTAAGTGCGGAGATATCATCATCTCGACCGCATTTAGGCGCATATTTACTAGTGTTAGGGACGCTATCGATGCGTCCTATCGGCACCAGAGACATTTGTGACAAAGAAGCGCAAACCGCAGATTCCAGTTTATGGAATGATTCTGTTTTTTTGATCATGATGATCCCTCTGCAATATACTGGTTCACAAGATATTGCGCAGTCAGTTCAGAGGCCCGAAGAGGCCATTCATCCATCAGGCTTTGAGCTTGAATAATCGCGCTGTCGAAAAGGCAATAGATCCCATTGGCTAATGCGTTGAAATGTTCTTGAGACAATAGCGGTCGGTATGCTCCTAATACTTCTTCAGAAATTAAAGCCCGTAACCGGTTTTTGTGTTCACGAACGCGTTCACGAATCGGACTGCGTTCGTCAGCGAACTCGCCGGCCGTATTGTTGAATCCACATCCACGGAAACCTTCCGTATTGATTTGGCTGCGCCACATGCTGAAAAGGGCGGATACTCGCCGTTGAGGCGTATCTGCGTCCATCAAACGCTGGCGTAATTCCGTGAGCCATAAGCTTTCACGCTCATTGAGCCAGGCTAAAATTAATAGTTCTTTGGAAGGAAAATGCTCATAAAAACTGGCCTTGGCGACGTTTGATTGCGCGATTATTTTATTGATGCCAACGGCGCGACATCCGTATTGGAAGAATAATTGCGATGCTGTGGCAAGAATGCGCTCTCGCGGTCCAGGGACATTTGAACGAATAGCCATAACGATATTCTCAAAACAGACAGACTTGTCTGATTGTGCATTTGAACATCGGCTATGTCAACGCCGCCGTCCCTATAGAAATAGCGGACTTACTGACGTCTCGCATTCACGATCATTTTGCCGGAACGCGACTACGGTCGGTGATGAATGCCAACAGCGATACCTTGATCGGGGGTCGATATAACACTTGAAAAGGCAAGGATGCCTATTTGCTCTCGACGCGGCCGAGTGGGTGGGGGGCCTGGTTCAACTCCGCGCAAGCGGCACGCCAGGCAGGATCCGCGGGATAGAGTGCAGTGCGCAAGTAAGCCCAGGTGAGCCGCCGAACCATAGCCACACGCTCAGGATTCTCATCCGTCGTTTCCGTCACCAGATACCCGGAAATTCCCCCGAGCATATGCTCTGCTTCGTACAAGGTGAGTAGCCAATCGGCTCCAGGACTCAGGGTGTACGCATCGGTGAACCAATCTGGACCGCGAACCGTCAGCGGTGACCGATCGCGATCGCCGGCCACCACCAGCGTGGGCGTCTTCATCTCATCATAGTTGATATTTAGATACGGAAAATGCTCGGCGGCGAACGGGCTGAGATCGGCGCCGCCGCGCCCACCTGCGGCAAGCAGCACGCCGGCCTTGATCCGAGCGTCGGACAGCTTCTCATGCTGCTTTCCGCCAGGATGCATCACCCTTGCACCCAGCAGAACCCCCACGGTATGGGCGCCGAACGAGTGGCCGACCGCGGCGATCCGCTCTCGGTCGAGGCGGCCTTCAAGCCCCGGAATCGCGCCTTCAATGGCGTCGATCTGGTCGAGGATGCGCTTCATATCCTCAATGCGAATTCGCCAGATCAACGGCCAGCGGGGGTCATCCGGCTTGAAGCCTAATCGCTTTGAATCGGGAAAAGTGGGTTGAATGACGACAAAGCCGTAAGCCGCCCAGTAGGCCACCAGGGGAGCATAGCCGTCCATTGAGCTACCGAAGCCGTGCGCAAAGACGATGATCGGAAGCTCGCGTCCGGTAACCGGGGCGGAAACCCGCAACTGCAATCGCTCACCGCGATCGGGCGCGGCCAGTACGACGGGGCAGACGGAAACAACGGCAGCAGGCGTATCAATGGCGCCGCTGGTGGTCGAAAAAGTCGCTTTTGGCCTCAGCCTGCTGGAACCGATGCAGCACCTGGTGCAGTGGATTGGCAGCAACTGGGATGCCATCAAAACAGCCAGACAGCGCTTTGATACGCGGCAGCATTAGCCAAAAGCGCCGCGATCGTCGATGCTGATTACTGGTCAGCGCGGGCTGGTGTCAGCGTACTTCCTTTCCGCAAGATCTGTAGCCACATCAATCTACTGGGACAAGTTCTAAGCTTTTCCAATATGCGCATTTCCTCTCACTCCGCCCATTTGTTAATAGTGTGTGTCTTTTAGTTTAATGATTTAGGGAGACTGCATGGAAATATACTGGTACCTCACGGCGCCAGACGGCCCACAGCCGTGGACCGCATCGGGCAGTCGTCAGGTCAACTACGCCTACTTTCAGCAGATCGCCCGCGCCGTCGATCATCTGGGTTTTACCGGCGCGCTGCTTGCCACCGGCGCACACGATCCCTGGATTCTGGGCGCTGCGCTGATCCCCTACACCGAACGGATGAAGTTTCTTATCGCCATTCAGCCAGGTTTAATTTCACCGACGCTGCTGGCCAAGATGGCCGTTACTTTCAACCAGTTTTCCAAAGGCCGTGTGTTGCTGAACGTGGTGAGCGGAGATAAAAATACGCTCGGCGCCTACGGCCTGCACCTCGACCACGACGAACGCTACGACCTGAGCGACGAATTTCTTCAGGTGCTGCGTCCGCTGCTGGCCGAGGAAACCGTTACCTTCGAGGGGCGGCATCTGCATATCGATAACGCCCGGCTGGCCTTGACCAATGGCGGTTACCCGCCGCCGCCGCTGTGGTTCGGCGGCTCGTCGGAAGCGGCGCAGGAAGTCGCCGCGAAGCATATCGATACCTATCTATCGTGGGGCGAAACGCCGCCGCAGGCGGCAGAGAAAATCGCCCAGGTAAAGGCGCGCGCTGAAAAGCACGGACGCCGCTTGCGTTTTGGCATTCGCCTTTACGTCATCGTGCGCGAAACCGATGAGCTCGCCTGGCAGGCCGTCGACGCGCTCTATGCCACCATGGACGACAAGGCTATCGAAGCGCGGCAACGGCTCGCCGGCGGCTCCGACTCCGTCGGCCAGTCGCGCATGAGCGCGCTGCACAACGACCGAAAACCCGCCGACCCGCGCGAGCTGGAGATTTATAGCGGCCTGTGGGCCGGCATCGGCCTGGTGCGGCCGGGGCCGGGCACCGCCATCGTCGGCAGTCCGGAAACCGTCGAACGCACGCTGCGCGCCTATCAGGAGGCGGGCGTCGAGGTATTTATTCTCTCGGGTTTTCCCCTGCTGGAAGAAGCCTATCGTTTCAGCGAACTGGTGTTGCCGCGCCTGGCGCTCTCCCCGGCGTCGGATAACGCCGATAACGCCTTCACCTGGAGCAACCTGTGGGATCGTCCGATCGACGCAGGGGGCAAGGCGCAATGAAAATACGTCTTGGCAGCCATCCCAATAACTTATCGCTGTTTATCCTGCGTCACCGCGGCACGATCGAACCGCTGGCGGCGGCACGCGGCTGGCAGGTGGAGTGGCTGGATTATCAGCAGGGGGCGCGCAGCGGCGAGTGGCTGGTCGAAAATCGCGTCGATGTGGTCGGCACCGGTTCGACCCCGCCCATCACCGCGCAGACGGCGGGTCTGGCGGTGGCCTATCTCGCCAGTTCGCCGCCGCGCGACGCCAGTTGCGCATTACTGGCGCGCGCGGGGCAGGATCTCACCTCGCTGCGGGGGACGCGACTGGCGGCGATGGTGGGCTCTTTTACCGATCACTTCCTTGCCCGCCTGCTGCAAAAGCAGGGCCTGCTGCGCGATGACGTTCAATTGCTGGACATTCAGGGCCAGTCGGCGCTGGATGCGCTGCTCGGCGGTGAAATCGACGGTTGGCTGGCGATTGATCCCTGGCTCACCCGCGCCCGCGCCGCGCCCGGTATCGTGACGCTGGCGTCGGTGGGTGACGAGATCGTCAATCGCTCGGTGTTCTGGACGCGGCAGGCGTGGCTGAATCGCCATCCCGACGCCGCCGCATGGGTAGTGCAAATACTGGGGGAAAACGATCGCTGGATTGTGCAGAATACTGACATCGCCGCGCGCCTGCTGGCCCGGCATCTCAATCCCGCCATTCGGACGACGGAGTGGCGACAGAGTCTGGAGGCGCGTCCGTGGGGGATTACTCCCGCCGACGACGCGCTAATCGCCGAACAGCAACGGCAGGCGGACGACCTTTTTGCGGTGGGATTCATTCCTTCCGCCTTAACGCTTTTACATCGGAGAACAGCATGACATCCCGGATGACTCGCATCGCGCTTGGCGCGCTGCTGCTTTGCGCCGGCGCGGCCCACGCCGCCGAAACCATCACGTTGCGCATCGGCTTCCTGCACGGCCCCACCGATCTGGCGCTGGCAAAGGAAAAAGGCACGCTGGAAAAAGCGCTGGCGGCCCATCAGGTCAAGGTGGTGTGGGCGGGGCCTTTCTCCGCCGCCGCGCCCGCCTATGAGGCGTTGAACGCCGGTTCGATCGACCTCACCACCGGCAGTTCCACGGCGTTTGTCACCGCCATCGCCGCCGGTTCGCCGCTGCGTTTTTTTGCCTACCAGGCGATGCCCGCCGACGGCGAAGGGATTGTGGTGCGAAACGCCAGCGACATCCGTTCGCTTAACGACCTGCGCGGTAAAAAAGTGGCGGTGAATAAAGGCGGCACCGGCGAATATCTGCTATCCAGGGCGCTAAGCAGCGCCGGCATTGCGGAAAACGAGGTGCAAAAATCCTATCTTAGCCCGTCGGATACCGGTAGCGCCTTTGTCGGCGGTCACGTTGACGCCTGGGCGGTCTGGGATCCCTTCCTGTCGCTGGCGCAGCAGAGCTACGACGCGCGGCTGTTGAGCAACGGTAGGGAAGTGGGCTCGGAAAACGCCGCCGGCTACTTTGTCAGCGAGGCTTTTTATCGCGCCCATCCGCAGGTGCTGACGTGGATCTATGAGGTGTTGCAGCAGGAGAACGCCTGGGCCAAGGCCCATCCGCTGGAGGCGGGTAAAATCTGGGCGGCGCAATTGGGACAGTTGGGGGATGGGCTGGCGGAACAGCTCGGCCGCGTCAACACCGTGCCGGTTACGCCGGTGGATGACGACGCCATCGCCCACATCGAGCACATCGCCGACTGGTATCTGCAACAGGGGCTGATCGCCAAGCGCCCGGATATTCGTCAGCACGTCGTCACCCTAGCGCCCTGAGGACTTACGCAGGCCCGCTCGCTGATACCATCGACGCGGGCCGACTCGCTAAAAAGCCGTCTATGACCGCTCGCATCCCGGTTAAAGCCGGGAAAATGAGCTGTGAGCATCTCAATTTACCCATTCTATACATATTTTTAGCATAAAGAATTCGTTCTGGTTTCCATTCAGATGCCCTAAGTTGGCCTGCAAAGGCAGGGTGCTGAGACCGAATCCGTGAATCGGCGCCGCGTTTGCCATATCCAATGCGCGCTTTATGCGCTTATCGTTCAACCCACCGTTCCAGAGCCTGAGTCCGGCGAATGAGATTGATCGTTAATCCGCCGGCGCTTGCTGTCTCTGCTTTTTTAAGCCGGGGAGTCCATCATGCGTTTGAAACCTGTTTTGCTGTTCCTCACGTTTGTCTGTATCGGCGCTGGTCAGGCGCAGGCGCTTGACGATGTCACCGTCGCGTTAGCCATTCCTCCTGCGGTGCATGATGGCGCGCCCTATGCGGCGGCGGAAGAGTTGGGCCTGTTCAGGGATCAGGATTTGTCCGTCAAGCTGGTTGTCTTTCAGGGCGCGGGGGCGCTGCTGCCGCAGGTCGCCAGTAAACGCGTCACCTTCGGTTATCCGGTATCGGAACCCGTGATTTCAAGCTATTTCAGCGGCAAAGATCCCTTGCCGGTACGTTACTTTTATAATGGCGTGCCAAGCCAAACGATGGAATATACGGTTCTGGAGACGTCGCCTGTCAAAACGCTGGCCGATCTGAAAGATAAAACCATCGGCGTCGGGGCGTTGACCTGGGGAACCTTGCCCAATAGTCGCGCCGCGCTGCGGGTGGCGGGACTGGAGCCGGGGAAAAATGTTGAATTCGTGGCGGTCGGCGCGCTTGGCTCGGGTTTTCAGGCGTTGCGCGGTAAACGGGTGGACGCGCTCAATTTCAATAGCAGCTGGGGCGACATCCTTGAGTTTACGGGAACCCGCATCCGCCGGATCGCCTATCCCGCGGTGTTTCAGGAAACGCCGGGTAACGGTTTCATCGCCCATAACGATACGTTCAGAGACAACCCCGATCTGATACGTCGTTTCGGCCGGGCCTATACGCAGGCGCAATTCGTTTGCGAAATCAACCCGACGTTCTGCGTACAGGCGTTTTGGCGCCGCAACCCGGAAAGCCGACCCGCCGATGCCGAAGGAAAAGGTCTGGATGAGGCGGTAACGCTGCTGTCCAGACGTCTGCAACGCACGTTATACCGTGAGGACGGCAGCCGGCGTCAACCCGGTGAGTATGACCTCGGCGCCATTCGACGCGCGATTGCGGCCATGGCGGAGGCGGGCGAGTTTCCGCGTGCGGATGTGCCGGTGGAAAAGATATTTTCCAATGCGTTTGTAACGGCCTTCGATGATTTTGACAGCAATGCCCTGCGCCAACGGGCCGAGGCGGCGAAATGAGCGTTGTATGGGATATCGATATTATTGACGGGCCGACCGACCAGGTCAGAGAGATTCGTATCAGCGGGCTGGCGCCGGGGAACGCTCGGTTGTCGGCATCGCTGGCGCATCCGGACGGCAGCCTCTGGCGCAGCGAGGCGACGTTCAGTATCGCCGAAGACGGCCTGTTGGATCTGAATACGGCGGCGCCGGCGGCCGGCGATTGGCGCGATGCGGAGCCAATGGCCCCAATCTGGGCCTTGCGGCAGGTGGCGTCGCCTGCCGAGCCCGCGCTGAGCGATGCCATTCAGCTACTACGCATCCAGTTGCAGGTCGAGGATGCGCGCGGGGAGATCGCCGACGCCACGCTGGTCCAGCGTTTTCTGGCGAGCGGGGTAACGCGGCGCGACGTTCAGGCGGAGGGGCTTTCGGGCGCGCTGTTTATTCCTCCGGGGGACGGCCCCCATCCTGTGGCGATAGTGCTCAGCGGTTCCGGCGGCGGCGCGCCCGAACAGCGGGCCGCACTGCTGGCCGCGCATGGCTATATAGGGTTTGCGCTGGCCTATTTCAGAGCGCCCGGACGGCCGGACACTATTTCCGCTACGCCGCTGGAATATTTCCAACAGGCGCTGGATTGGAGCGCGCGCGAGCTGCGGCCCCGGGCCGGTTTTATCGCCGCGGTAGGACACTCGCGGGGCGGGGAACTGGCGCTGTTGCTGGGAGCGACGTTCCCGGACAGAGTGTCCGCCGTGGTCGGCTATGTTCCCAGCGCCGTGGTTCACGGCACCCTGCGCGCCGGGCGTCCGGGCGAACCGCGCGATGCGGCGGCCTGGACCTGGCGCGGCCGGCCGCTGCGCAATATCTGGCGCAACAACCCGCGGGCGGACTGGCATGCGTTCGATCATCCGCCCGGCCCCGGCGCGCCTATTCGCCAGGCTCCGGCTTTTATCGCCGCCGATCGCGACGCGGCCAGCGTTGCCGCGGCGCGCATTCCGGTAGAACGTATCGCCGGCCCGGTATTGCTTATCTCGGGTACCGATGACGGCTTCTGGCCTTCGACGGATTACAGCGAGCGCATCGCGGCCGACCTGTCGGCCCGGCGGCATGACTGGCCGGTGGAACATGTGCGTAACCAAGGGGCCGGACATGCGATTGGATTTCCCTATGTGCCGACGACGGCGATCGCCAAGGTACATCCGGTGGCCGGCATCGTTATCGACGGCGGCGGCTCGCCGCTTGCCAACGCCAGGGCCAACCGGCACAGCTGGTCGCGGATGCTGACGTTCCTCTCTTCCGCGCAGGCGGCGCACGAGGCTCGGACATGAGCGCCGCGTTGGAACTACGCCGGGTCGGCCTGACCTATGCGACCCGCAGAGGAGAGATTAACGCGCTGGACGGCGTCGATCTGCGCGTGGCGCAGGGCGAATTTGTGGCGCTGCTGGGGCCGTCGGGATGCGGCAAGTCCACCGTGCTCAAACTGGCCGCCGGGTTGTTGTCGGCCACGAAAGGCGAGGTGTCGCTCTCGGGACAGACGGTGGCGGGGCCGGGCAGACACGCCGGCGTCGTGTTTCAGAAGCCCAATCTTCTGCCCTGGAAAAGCGTGCTCAACAATGTACTGCTGCCCGCGCGAACATTAGGTTTGCCCATCGCTCCGGCCCGCGAGCGCGCCCTGGATCTGCTTGAACTGGTGGGGCTGGCGGATTTTGCCGATGATTATCCTTTTGAGCTGTCGGGCGGTATGCAGCAGCGCGTCGGCATTGCACGCATGCTGTTGCACGATCCGGAACTGCTGCTGATGGATGAGCCGTTCGCCGCGCTGGATGCGCTGTCGCGTGAAGCCCTGACGCTGGAGCTACAGCGTATCTGGGGACAGCAGCGAAAATCGGTGCTGTTCATTACCCACAGTATTCAGGAAGCCGTATTCCTCGCCGACAGGGTGCTGGTGATGTCGCCGCGGCCGGGGAAGATAATCGAAGATCTGGCGATTGGGTTACCGCGTCCGCGTAACCTGGATACGCTGGCCGATACCGAATTTACGGCATTATGTCAGCACCTACGGAGGCATTTCACCCATGCATAGGCTTCTGCCGTTATTGTATCCCCTGACCAGCCTGGCGCTGTTGGTTCTGATCTGGGATTTGGCCGTTCGTTTCTTTTCCATCCCCGATTATCTGCTGCCGCCGCCTGCCTCGGTATACCGGGCGTTGGCCGATGGTTTTAGCGATCGCAGCCTGTGGCCGCATATTGCGACGACGCTGGGCGAAACGCTAATCGGTTATGCGATTGGCAGCCTGCTGGCGGTTTTGCTGGGCGTGGCGCTGGCCGAATCCCACACCTTTGAACGCTTTGTCTACCCGCTGTTAATCGCGCTGCAAGCCACGCCAAAGGTGGCGCTGGGGCCGATTATCCTGGTCTGGTTCGGCTACGGCGCGGCGTCGAAGATCGTACTGGTTACGTTAGTGTGCTTTTTCCCGCTATTCGTCAATACCGTCAACGGCATCCGCCGCGCGGATGCCGAACTGCTGGATGCCTGCCGCGCCTTCTCCGCATCGCGTTTATATCTGCTTTTTCACGTGAAGCTTCCGTCGGCCGCCGGCGAGATATTTTCGGGGTTGCAGATTGGCGTGGCGCTGGCTCTGATTGGCGCCGTGGTCGCCGAGTTTCTGTCGGCCCAGCGCGGGCTGGGCTATTTGATCGCCTCCAGTTCCGTCAGCATGAATCTCTCCACCATGTTCGCGGGGGTTATCCTGTTGGCGCTGATCGGATTATGCGGCGCGCAGACCGTGCGATGGCTGCAACGGCGGGTAATATTCTGGCAGCCGGGAGCGGCGCGGCGACGCGGGCGCTGAGCAGGAGGTTTATAAGTGAATTTCACAGGAATGTGAGATAAAGACTTTTATCTCTTCCGTGCCGGCACGCCAGATCCTCTTTCAGTTTCGCCGTCCCGCAGACGCCGCTCAAATCCAGTATCGCGGATAACTACGGGCGCTACGCAGGTTATTGATCCCCCATGCGGTCAGCACAATGACCAGTGACCCGACAAGGACCGGCGAGAACAGGTAGGTAACGGGAACATGTGCAGCGATGACGATTAGCGGATCGGCGCCAGCCGGCGCATGAACCGTGCGGGTTATCTGCATCGCCGCCAACGCGAGGCCAACGCCGAGCGCGCAGGCCATCCAGCCATCCCCTAGCAAGGCTCCCACGCCCAGGCCGACGGCGGTGGCGACGAGATGTCCGCCCACTATGGCCCGTGGTTGCGCCAATGGTGAGTCCGGAACGCCGAACGCCAGAACGCAACTGGCGCCAAAAGGAGCCATCAGCCAGGGAATCCCCGTTAGAACGCTCAACCACCCGGTGACGGCGATCGCTATCACCGCCCCCAGCGAGGACAACAAGACGAATCTGGCCGTGGGAACGGGAGGCGCATCGGAATGCAGTAAACGGCGGATAGACATGTTCATGATTTCCCTGGTAGTCAAGATTGTGCTAGTATACCGATCTGTATCCTTAAGTCAACCGATCGGTATACTAGCGCTTATGACTACCTCTGAACACATTGTTACCTCAGCGTTGAAGCTGTTCTACCGCCATGGATTTCATGCTGCTGGCGTTGATCTCCTCGCCGAGGAGGCGGGAATGACCAAAAAGACCTTATATCGTCACTATCCCAGCAAAGATGCGCTGATTGATGCCGCGCTTGCGCTACGCCATCAGCAGTTCATGAAGAAATTGCGTAGCTTTGTAGAGAGTGCGGCTGTCGAATTGCGCCCGCTGGCGTACATTGACTTTATCGCCGGCTGGACCCGGGAGGACGATTTTCACGGATGTGCCTTCATCAATGCGACGGCTGAGTACGGACAGCACAATGCCGCGCCACACCGGCAGGCAGCCGCGCACAAACAGGAAATTCGCCGCTATTTGATCGATCTTTGTGCCGCGGGAGGGGCGCAGCAGCCTGAGTCGATAGCCGAGCCTCTTTACCTGCTAGGAGAGGGATTGATCGTCGCCAGCCAGGTACTGGGCCATAACGATTCTCTGGTCGAAGCCGCCCGTAGCGTAGCCGGCACGTTATGGTCCGCATCCAGCCGTCATTAGTATTAGTCTACTTCGGGACTCCGCTGCGCTGCCGTTCTATATCGATTTTTCCCTATATCGTTGCGGACATATCGTCGAAAAGGATGAATTTTTGCTGATTTCGCGTTAAGCCCGCATTTATCTGCCGTTGCGAAATGTCTTTTGGCCGTTAGGGCATTTGTAGGGCTGTGTGTT
Organism: Brenneria corticis; assembly: GCF_003115855.1. GTDB lineage: Bacteria > Pseudomonadota > Gammaproteobacteria > Enterobacterales > Enterobacteriaceae > Brenneria > Brenneria corticis. The sequence continues at coordinate 31,531 of NZ_KZ819096.1, read as the reverse complement.
TAATTCGCAAAATCTGCACAACGAGTCGTGTTTCCAGCAGGCGGTAAAAAATGACGTAATGTTTGTGAACGACTAATTCCCGCACATAATCCGGCAGGCCGGGACGCGCCGGGTGGCCGAGCCAGGGATTATGTGCGAGCGGCAAAGTTTTGCCGCGCAATGACCTGCCGAATTCTTCTGCCCGGATCGGGTTATCTTGCGCGATATAATCGACAATGTTCTGTAAATCGGCTTCAGCTGCCGGACGCCACACGATGGTGTAAATCTTTTCTGTCATCGATTAATCAGCCTGGCCGTTTTTATGCCGGGCTATCCGGGCCTCCATGCGGTCCATTACTTGCTCATGCGGAATGTCCGACCGAGGGTCATCGATGGCGTCTTGAATTTCTGACGCTAACCATTCCGTGTACGCTGCAGCCTGATGCGCTTTGCGCATTGCTTCAGATCTCCCATGATTTCCCGGCGTATTGTTTTTTTCCTCCGGGTTCCACTCGCTGGCATCGAAATTACCTGTGGTGATCCCAACGTTGCGAAGCGTATTCAACGCAGAGATCGGATTACCAAACCGGCGAGGCTCATGGTTGCGTGCCGTAACTAATACTGCGCTGGCGCCGTTGCGCGTAGCGACGTGAACGATAAACGAACCGCCTTGTCCTTTCAGAGTCACGCCAGCAATGCCGCCAGAGCTATTTGCAACCCGTAATTGTTCAATAGTCATGCTTTGCATAATTGCCTCTCGTAAAAGAACAAGAAAGAATCAAAGTTATGTTTGCACGTTTTATAGGAAACGTATATACCCGTCATACTTCAAGCTGCATGTGCGTTGGCTGCATTACTCGGCCCCTCCCTGGGCCTCGCCCCGTTGGGGCCGCTGCAAGCAGCGTTCAAATCTGCTCCAGGCAGATTTGGCAGTCACCCGAATCACTTACCTGAGTAAGCTCATCGGGATTAATGAGAGACATCCTGCCTCTCACCGGAGGCCAGCCGTTGGCTGGTCAAATTCGTTCCCGACGAATTTGTCCTTCCCTTGCCGCCTTCCTGCAACTCGAATTATTTAGGGTATAGTCAATGTTTAAAGCGTGTTTACGTATAATGTGCGGCAGGGGGAGGGCAGAAAAGGATTATTCTCCGCAGGACCTTTTGGTAGGATTTCAATGGATTTCACTGGAACGCGGGAGGGAGCATTCTCGCATCTTTTCACCAAGGGAAGGTATTGCAGGACGTCTATGGAACTTGAATTGGTACGACCGAGTGGACTCGAACCACCGACCCCCACCATGTCAAGGTGGTGCTCTAACCAACTGAGCTACGGTCGTACAGGAGACGGCGCGTTTTAATCACTGCTAACTAAATATCTAACCGATTGATTAAAATGCTTTTTTTCATTCCAGCCTGTGGAATGGACGCTATTATGGACTGCTCCGGGATGGATGGCAAGACCTTTGTCCATCCATCTTTATCAGGTGCTGAATGTTTAGCCGCTTTCGCCGTCCGAGTCGTCAAGGCGGCGAAAGCGTGCCGGAAGTTAGCGCTGCATCCCCCAGCGTTTGATGGTGATACGCTCGATGGTGGCGAAAATCAGCGTTTCCACCAGCAGACCGATAATGATCACCGATGCCAGACCGGCAAAAACCCGATCGGTATAGAGTTCGTTACGGTTCTGGAAGATATACCAGCCCAAGCCCCCCTGGCCGCTGGAGGCGCCGAACACCAGTTCGGCGGCGATCAGCGTTCGCCAGGCAAAGGCCCAGCCGATCTTCAGGCCGGAAAGAATGGACGGCAACGCCGCCGGCATCAGGATGTGCCACACATAGCGCAGTCCGCTTAATCCGTAGTTGCGTCCGGTCATGCGCAGCGTTTCGGATACGCCAAGGAAACCGGAGTAGGTATTGAGCGCCATCGGCCACAATACGGAATGGATCAGCACGAAAATCAGGCTATTGGTGCCAAGGCCGAACCACAGCAGAGCCAGCGGCAGCAGCGCGATGGCCGGCAGCGGATTCAGCATCGAGGTGAGCGTGGAAAGCAGGTCGCGCCCCAGGCGGGTGGAGACGGCCAGGGCGCTGAGCGCCAGAGCCAGCAGGGTGCCGATAACATAGCCTTTGACCAGCGTGCCGAGGGAGATGGCGATTTTCGCGGGCAGTTCGCCGCTGCGCATATCGTCGACAAATGCAGCCGCCGCCTGGGTGAAGGTGGGCAGCAGCAAATCGTTATCCTGCCAGCGCGCCGCGCCTTCCCACAGCAGCGCCAGCAGGATCAGCAGCAGGGTCTTGCGCACCCCGCTCAGGTTCCACAGGCGATTGAGCAGCGGCAGCGGTTGGGCGACCTTGACGTCGGTCAGCGGAGCCAGATCTTTCAGATATTCCGGTCTGACGGGTGGAAGTTGACTCATGGTAAAACCTTTTCTATCGCATTATTAAACGGGGATCAGCGGGTGTGCTGTCCGGCCAGTGAACGGAGCGGGGCGCTGTCCTCAGAGGTCGCGGCCGGTTCCGGCTCCACCGGCTGGCCGGCGGGAAACAGCAGATCGTGAATACGGCGCGCCGCCGACTGGAACTCGCTGCCGCCTTCGTTATTATGGACGAACTGGTGGCTGTTGAGCTCGGCGCGCACCCGGCCCGGATGCGGCGAAAGCAACAGAATGCGGTTGCCCACCACCAGCGCTTCCTCTATGGAATGGGTGACGAACATCAGGGTGAAGCGGACTTCATCCCACAGTTCCAGCAATTCTTGCTGCATTTTCCGGCGGGTCAGCGCATCCAGCGCGGCGAAAGGCTCATCCATCAGCAGGACTTTCGGTTTCATCGCCAGCGCCCGGGCGATGGCCACGCGCTGCTTCATCCCGCCGGACAAGGTGTGCGGCCAGGCATTGGCGAAATCCGCCAGGCCGACCTTCTCCAGATAATAGAGCGCCTGATCCCGCGCCTCGGCGGCGGACAGCTTGCCGGTGACCCGCAGCGGGAACTGGGTGTTTTCCAGCACGGTTTTCCACGGCGGCAGTTGATCGAACTCCTGAAACACCATCATCCGGTCCGGGCCGGGTTTGGTGATTTCCTCTCCCTCCAGCAGGATACGGCCGTCGACCGGGGGCAGGAATCCGCCCACCGCTTTCAGCAGGCTGGACTTGCCGCAGCCCGAGGGACCGAGCAGGATAAAACGCTCGGCGGGAAAGATATCGAAACTGACGTCATGGGTGGCGCGTACCCGACGTTCGCGGGTGGCGTATTCCAGACTGACCCCCTCCACCTGCAACAGCGGCGTCGCTGGGGGGGGCGTGACGCCGACGGTGGGCGATGACTGAAAAGGCATGATTTCCCCTCTCGTTATTATTCAGTATCCAGCGTGACGAACCCGTCGGCGCCGAGACGGCCGACGGTTATCGTCACATCTGGCGTGCATATTCCGCCGGGTCGATGGCGGCGTCTATCAAAGTGAAATGCCGGCTGGCGACGGCTTCGCGCAGGGCGCGGTCGAACTCGTCGATGTCGCTCACCCGTATGCCCCGGGCTCCCAGCGCGTGCGCCACGCCGGCGAAATCGGCGGCGCGGTAGCGTACGCCGCGCTCCGCCAGCCCGCTTTGGGACTGCTTCAGGCGGATCAGCGATAGCGCGGCATCGTTAAGCACCACCACCACCAGCGGCAGATCCCGCTCGCCTGCCAGCGTCAGCTCACCCAGCGTCATCAGCAGGCCGCCGTCCCCGGTCACGGCGACGACCGGGCGCTGCGGATATAGCGTCTGGGCGGCGATGGCCGCCGGCAGGCTGTAACCCATGCAGCAAAATCCGTTTGACTGCAGCAGCTGGTTGGGGCGGCGGCAGCGCAGGATATGGTTGGCCAGAATCCGATGCGCGCCAACGTCCAGCGTCACCAGCCACTCATCGGTCATCTGAGCGTCAAGTACGCTGAAGAGCGCCGCCGGGCTGATGTCCTGATGGCTGATGCCTGGGGACAGCAGCTGCGCGATACGGGCGCGGTGCCGTTGAAAATCGGTCTCCGGCGGCCGCGGATCGGAATCGCGCTCCCACGACTGCCGCAGCCGTTGCAGGTTGCCGTGCAGATTGCCGTAGTACTCGCGGCCGGCGGGGAACATCCGCTGATCCAGCGGCGCCCAGTCCAGAGTGAGCACCGATTTTTCGGCCGGCCAGGCATCCAGCCAGGCGTTGCGCAGCTCAATCGGATCGAACCCTATCAGCAGCAGCACGTCGGCGGCGTTGATGGCGTCGCGCTGCACCGCGTCCACCACCGGACTCAGCCCCAGCGCCCCGAGACTGTGGGGATGGTATTCGCTGACGACGCCTTTGGCTTTGTAAGTGGTCAGGAACGGCAGTCCGCTGGCGTGGATAAAATCGCTCACCGCCTGCGGGCGCGGCCCGTACAGGGCGCCCTGACCGATCAGCGCCAGCGGGCGTCTGGCCTGCCGCAGCAGGGTGAGGATATGGTCGCGATCCTCTGACGACAGATAGCCGCCGGCGTGGCGCGCCAGCGGCGCATAGGCCGCTTCTTCGCTGGGTGCACGGCTTACATCCGCCGCCACGTCGAGAAAAACCGGCCCCGGCGGATAGCGGGTGGCGATATCCAGCGACTTGGCCACCTGCTGCGCCGCGCGCGCCGGATTGAGCGTCGCGGCATACAGGGTGATGGGCCGCATCAGAGCCAGCTGATCGATAATCTGATGGCTGTAAATGCCGCCCACATTCCGCTCGGCGCTGCCGCCAAGCACCAATAGCGCGCTGCGATCCTGCAAGGCGCCGGCGATACCCGACGCCATATTGGCCAATCCCGGCCCCAGCGCCGGCAGCACCACGCCGGGCGTGCCGGTCAGCCGATAGACCGCGTCGGCCATAAAGGCGCAGGACGGCTCCGAACGGGCAAGCAGATAACGGATATCCCGCTCCTCGCAGGCGCGCATCAGTTCCAGTACGTCGTTGCCCGGAATACCGAAGACGAATCTGGCGCCGAAGTTGGCCAGCGTTTCGGCGACGGCGTCCGCCACCTTGCGGATGGCGGCAGGGCCGCCGATGCCCGCCGCTTTACCGGAGGAAGGCTCGGCCACCGCGCCGGCGCCGGGATCCAGCGACATCAATCAGCTCCCTGAGGCCACATGCGGATCGTCAAAGAAGTAATCCTTCACCGATTCGGGTTTGTTTTTGATGGCCCCTACGCGGTGCAGGAACTGCCCCAACTGCAAGGTATTCTTCGGGGTGATGCTGAATTTCGACTCGGGACTCTTAAGGATATCCAGCAACAGTTTGCGGTCGATTTTGGATTTGGTGATGCGGATAAAGGCATCGGCCGCTTCTTCAGGATTCTGATCGGCAAATTCCGCCGCTTCGGCCAGGGCATTGACGAACACGCGGTAAGTGCGCGGATTTTCCTTGCGGAATTTTTCCGTGGTGTAAAGCACCACCGGCGACGTCGGGCCGCCCTGCACGTCATAAGAGTTCAGCACGATATGGGCGTTGGGGTTGCCGGCCAGCTCCTGTTCCTGGAAGGGGGCGTTGCCGAAGTGGGCGGTGATTTCGGTGCCGGCGCTGATAATGGCCGCCGTGGCGTCGGGGTGGGGCAGCGCCACCTGCAGTTTGTCGAGGCGGTTGAATTCTTTATCGCCCCACTGTTTCGCCGAGGCCTGCTGCAGATAGCGCGACTGAACCGATACGCCTACCGCCGGCACCGCGATGCGATCCTTATCGGTGAAGTCGGCGATGGTTTTCACGTTGGGATTGGTGCTGATTAGGTAGTAAGGAAACTGGCCGGTCGCCAGCACGGCCCGCACGTTCTGACGGTTTTTGGTACGGTCCCACAGGGTAAACAACGGGCCGATGCCGGCGCCGGCGATATCTACCGAGCCGGACAGCAGCGCATCGTTGACCGCCGCGCCGCCGGAGAGCTGCAGATAATCCACTTTGACTTCCAGCCCGTCGGCCTTGGCGTGCTTCTCAATCAGCTGTTTATCCTGCGCCACGTTAAGCAGCAGATAGACGATGCCGAACTGCTGCGCGATGCGCAACTGGCCTTCCGCATATGCCTGCGTCGGCAGGGCCAGGGCCGATGCCAGCAGGCTGACGGCCGAAGTCAGGCCGATCAGTTTGCGGGAAAAACGGCCGGTCGGACTCACCGCGCGATTCATTTTTTTCATACCCAGTACCCATTGGAAAGTGTGATAGACAAATTGGCCGATCAAAAGCGTTCGACGTCGAACGGGGAAATCTGCGTAAAATCTCGGGTCCGGGATTTATCTAACAAAATAGAAACAAAATTAAAAAATTTCCGGAGCCAGACATTTTAGCCAGATCATGAACTTGGCCAGGTTGATGATTAAATAAATATTATTTATTACATTAGTTAATATATTCCTACACTAAAGGAATATGAGGCGAAGCATAAGTTAACCCGCCGTTTCTGATAAAGCGCATTTTGTAATAAGCTATGTGTAATCGTTATTTCATTAGGTGAAATTAATATCCTTACAGAAGAAATGGATAAGTTTTTGCTAGCTAATAACACGTTTCCCGTTTAGTGGCGAGTTTTTTATTATCGGCTTGTGCGCCGCGCTATCCGGGATAAATAAAAAGGTGTTTTCCTTATTGGTGGGTTATAAAATTTATCATTTATTTTAGTTGGTTAGGTTGTTTTGGGGCGTTTTCTCCATCAAGTGGGCCGCGTCTGAGATGCTTTTTTGTCTTTTGCGAATTTTAGCTTTGCTTATTCATATTAATTGTTAGGATATTTAACCCTGGTAATTATAGTGTTTTATTGCGACGGATTTTATCATCTATCTCGACGATGGTCTGGCAGCCGTATTTCCTTACGGCGGTCGGATTAATTATTGCCGTTATTTGTTCACGGTAAATTGGCCGGCGGTAATTACCGCCGGCGATATCTATTCATAATATATAAGCGAAGGATTGGGGCCGGCGGAGCATTTGCGCAGGCGGTGCGTTTTTGGCCCGGATCATGCGGCGAGTCAAAAAATAAATGGCTAACGAACAAAACACACTACGGGTAAAAATCGCTCGCGGCGGGCCGGGTATCAGGCATGCGGTCTATTCGGTGCCCCGGCGGGATAATCAAACGGTGCTGGACGTGGTTACGGAAATCCAGCAGCGGCAGGATCCCACGCTGTCTTACCGTTTTTCATGCCGGGTCGGGGTGTGCGGCTCCTGCGCCGTCATGGTCAACGGCACCCCGCGCTGGGCCTGCCGCACCCACGTCAGCCGGGTGGCGGACAAGGGCGAACTGGTGCTGGAGCCGTTGCGCAATCTGCCGCCGATCAAGGATCTGGTGGTGGATATGCGCGAGTTTTTCACCAAGTGGCAAAAGGCCGGCGGCGAATTCAGCTCCGGCCGCGACCGCGAGCAGGATCCGGCGCGCATCGATCCGCAGGGCGCCCGGCGGCGTCTCGCCAGCGAGGCGATTGAATGCATCAACTGCGGCATTTGCTATGCCGCCTGCGACGTGGTGGCCTGGGATAAGCGCTACCTCGGTCCGGCCGCGCTGAATCGCGCCTGGACGCTGATCAATGATGAGCGGCACCAGGCGCACGCCGCAGTGAAAGCGAACGTCGCCGAGGCCGGCGGCGTCAGCGCCTGCCATATGCAGGGCAATTGCATGGCCTGTTGCCCGGTGGGGCTGAGTCCGACCCGCAGCATCGCCGGTCTGAAACGGATTTCGCTATGGCAATGGTTCGGTAAGGCGTGACCCATGGAAAGAAAACTGTTCATTATTCAGCGCCTCAGTACCTTGCTGCTTATTCCTTTCGTAGTGGTGCATGTGGGCGTGATGATCTATGCGACGCACAGCGGCCTGAGCGCCGGCGCCATCCTGGGGCGCACCCAGGGCAGCGTCGGCTGGCTGCTGTTCTATTCAACTTTCGTCCTCTGCGTCGCCGTGCATGCGCCGCTGGGCGTGCGCGCCATCCTGAGCGAGTGGACCAACATCGGCTACCGCGCCGCGGACGGCATCAGCCTGGGGCTGGCGCTTCTGCTATTGATCCTCGGCATACGGGCAGTTATCGCCGTGGGAGGATTATGAACCCGTTACGCCGTCAAAAAGGCTATCTGGCTTTTATCGGCCACCGGCTGTCCGGGCTGGCGCTGACGCTGTTTCTGCCGCTGCATTTTCTGGCGCTCGGCCTGGCGCTGGAGGGGGAAGCCGGATTGGATCGCGTGATCCGCTTTAGCGATTTGCCGCTGGTGAAAGCGGCGGAGTGGGGGCTGGTGGTGGCGCTCTGTCTGCATGCGAGTTTCGGACTGCGCCTGCTGGCGCTGGAAATGCTGAACTGGCGTGATATCCGCCAGGCGCGCCTGGGTTGGATTGGCTGGGGCGCCGGTTTTTCCCTTATCGTCGGCACCGTCTTTATTATGGGGGTGCTCTAGCCATGCAGCTTGAGAATCTGAAAACCGACGTTCTGATCCTGGGTTCCGGCGGCGCCGGTCTGTTTGCCGCGCTGCACGCGCGCCGGGCGGACCCCTCGCTGGAAGTGACCGTCGCCACCAAGGGGCTGCTGGGGAAAAGCGGCTGTACCCGGATGGTGCAGGGCGGTTATAACGTGGCGCTGGCGGCCGGCGATTCGGTCGAGCGGCACGTGATGGACACCCTTAACGGCGGCAAATGGCTGCCCCGTCAGGATCTGGTGTGGCGGCTGGTGGAAGGCGCCATAGAACGGGTGCGCGAACTGGAAAACGAAGTCGGCTGCTTTTTTGACCGCAATCCCGACGGCACCCTGCATCAGAAAGCCTTTGCCGGTCAGACGTTCGATCGCACTGTGCACAAGTCCGATCTGACGGGCATCGAGATCATCAACCGGCTGATGGAGAAGGTGCGCGGCGCGGGCGTGCGCGAGCTGGAAGAGCACCGCGCCATCGAGCTGATCCCGGCGGCGGACGGCGGCGGCATCGCCGCGGTGCTGTTTATCGATTTGCGCAGCGGCGTCTACCGGCTGGTGCGCGCCAGGGCGGTGCTGCTGGCTACCGGCGCCGGCCCCACCATGTTTCGCTACCATACCCCTTCCGGCGAGAAAACCTGCGACGGTCTGGCGATGGCGCTGCGCTACGGTCTTAAACTGCGCGATATGGAGATGGTGCAGTTTCATCCCACCGGCCTGCTGGGCGGGCCGGACACGCGCATGACCGGCACGGTGCTGGAAGAGGGGCTGCGCGGCGCCGGCGGCTATCTGCTCAACGGGCTGGGCGAGCGCTTTATGCAGCGCTACGATCCGCGCGGCGAACGCGCCACGCGCGACGTGGTCAGCCGGGGGATTTATGCCGAAATGCGCGCCGGGCGCACCGGCCCGATGGGCGGCGTATTCATCCAGATGAAACATCTGGGCGAGGAGAAAGTGCGCCGGCTGTTTCCCGGCATGGTGTCGCGCTGCGCCGACTGCGGCTTCGATCTGGCGGGCGGACTGGTGGAAGTGGTGCCCACCGCGCACTATCTGATGGGCGGCGTGGAGTTCGACGCGGACTGCTCCACCGCCTCTCCCGGCCTGTATGTCGCCGGGGAGGATAGCGGCGGCGTACACGGCGCCAACCGGCTGGGAGGCAACGGCGTGGCCTGTTCCACGGTATTCGGCGGCATCGCCGGCGACGCCATGGCGGCCTATCTGCGGCAGGACGCGGGCTGGCGGGAACCGGATCGCGCACGTATCGAGGCGGGCATCGCCCGCGCCGAACGCGCTTTCGCCGCGCCGCCGGGACCGCTGGCCCCGCTGCGCGAGACGCTGGCGCAGACCATGTGGGATCACGTGGGGGTGATGCGCACCCGGCAGGGCATCGAACGGGGCGCGGCGGCGCTGGAACAGTATGGGCGCGAACTGGCGGCTATTGGCGTGCGCGACGGCGAACGCCGCTACAACCTGAGCTGGCACGACTGGCTGAATACGGACAGCCAGCTGCTGATCGCCCGGACCATCGCCACGGCGGCGCTGGCGCGCAACGACAGCCGCGGCGCGCATTTTCGCGAAGACTTTCCCGCCACCGGCGATCTCCACGCCAGCTGCTACACGCGCATCAGCAGCCTGGACCAGGGCGCGACGCTGACGCTGGAGCAGGTGCCGGTGGCGTTTGATATCGTCGCGCCGGGGGAAACCCTGCTGACGGAACCGCCCGTGCGGGAGGCGATATGACGCCGTTCAATCAGGAGAGGACACTATGAGCGTTGCCATCCAGCGGGTGGAGCAGGCCGCCTACGAGATCATGAAGCTGGCGGCCATCGATATCCCGGCGGATTACCGCGACAAAATCAAGTCCATGCGGCGCGAGGAGAGCGGCGCGCTGTCGCGTTTCGTGCTGGATACGATGATCGAAAACTGGCAGGCGGCCGGCGAGGATCGCCGACCGATGTGCGCCGACACCGGACTGCCGCGCTATTACGTCAAATGGGGCAATAATGCGGCGGTGGATAGCGGCTTTATCGGCGTGGAGCGCGCGCTGCGCCGCGCCACCGCCCGGGCGACCCAGGATATCCCTCTGCGCCCCAACCGGGTTCATCCTTTATGGCGCACCGAGTTCAACAACAATGTGGGCATCAATGCGCCGGAAATCGAGTGGTCGTTCGAGCCGGACGCCGACTGGGTGGATATCACCACCGTGCATAAGGGCGGGTTGTTCGGCACCGACTACCGCATGCTGTTCCCCGGGGACGGCATCGACGGCATCAAGCGTTTCGCGCTGGACACCCTGATCGCCTTTGGCAAGCGCGGGCTGGCCTGCCAGCCGGCCATCGTCGGCATCGGCATCGGCGGCTCCAAGGATACCTGCATGCAGCTCGGCAAGCAGGCCGCCTGCCTGCGGGTGGTGGGCGACCGTAACCCGGACCCGCGCATCGCCGAACTGGAGCTGGAGATTCTGGCGCTGGGTAATTCGCTGGGCATGGGCGCCATGGGGCTGGCGGGGCGCTCGATGGTGGCGGATTGCCATATTGAAGTGGGCTATACCCATACCGGCGGCATGCCGGTCAGCCTGCATACCTTTTGTCTCGCCTCACGCCGCGCCACGGCGCGGGTTCATGCCGACGGCTCGGTCAGCTATCGTACCGACCCCGTCTGGTTCACCCCTTACCAACGACGCGAGAGTGTGGAATGGCCGGAAAATCTGACGAGTTAAAAGTGGTCGAGCTGACCTTGCCGGTCTCCGCGCAGGCGCTCGCCCAGCTGGAAATCGGCACCGTGGTGTATCTGCGCGGCAATATCTACACCGCCCGGGAAGGCGTCTACCGCATGATCCTCGATGAGGGGCGGCCGCTGCCGGTGGATCTGCGTGCGCTCAGCCTGGTGAATTTCCACTGTTCGCCCGCGGCGGCGCCGGACGGCGGCGGCTACCAGGTGGGCGCGGTCACCGCCACCGCCAGTTTCCGCTTTGCCCGCTGGATGGAGCGCTGGCTGTCGCTTAGCGGCAGCAATATCATTCTCGGCAAAGGCGGCATGCCGCTGGAGCAGTATCGACAGGTGCTGGTGCCGGCCGGCGCCGTCTACCTGACCACGGTGGGCTATGGCACCGGCGCGCTGCTGGGGCGCGGCATCAAACGGGTGATTGACGTGCACTGGCTGGAAGAGCTGGGCATCGCCCAGGCGATGTGGCTGTTTGAGGTGGAGCGCTTCGGTCCCTTTATCGTCGAGAGCGATTTGCGCGGCAACTCGCTGTTCGAACAGCATAATCAGATCATCAATGCCGGCATCGACGCCCTCTACCAGGGGCTGAAGCCGCCGACGCTGCACCGCTACGGCGAAACCGACGATCGCCAGCAGGAACTGATGTGAAAAAGCGGCGCCGCAGCGGCCCGCGCTGAAATTGCCTGCGCCGATGCGGCCCCGAGCGGTTCGCCGATCGGCGCAATGGTGGAATGATAATCTAAAATAAGTATTTATATAATCAGGTTGGCTATGGCTAAATAGCACACCTTTTCATTGAGTTAACCTGTTTATGTCGAACCTATTTCATTTCTCTCTTGCTTTGGTGGTTATCCTGGCGCTGGCTCTGCTGGTGAGCTACGACCGTAAAAAAATCCGCATCCTCCGTCTGGTTCAACTTATCGTGCTGGAAGCGGCGCTGGCGTTCTTCCTGCTGCATGCGCAAAGCGGGCTTTTTGTGGTGCGCAAGGTGGCGGGCTTTTCTGCTTGGCTACGTGGCGCAGGGCACGGATTTTGTCTTTGGCGGAATGAGTCAGCAGGGGCTGGCGTTTGTTTTCCTTGGCGTGCTGTGCCCGATTATTTTTATTTCGGCGCTGATCGGCATCCTGCAACACTGGCGCATTCTTCCGCTGCTGATTCGGGGAGTGGGCACCGTGCTGTCTAAAATCAACGGCATGGGCAAACTGGAGTCGTTTAATGCGGTAAGCTCGCTGGCGCTGGGGCAGTCGGAAAATTTTATCGCCTACAAAGGCATTCTGGCCGACCTCTCCCCCCGGCGCCTCTACTCCATGACCGCCACGGCGATGTCGACGGTTTCCCTGTCCATCGTCGGGGCGTACATGACGCTTATCGATGCGCAATACGTGGTGGCGGCGCTGATACTGAACATGTTCAGCACCTTTGTTATCCTGTCGGTCATCAATCCTTCCGCCCCCGGCGATGAGCCGGAAGTGCGGCTGGAAAAACTACATGAGTCGCAGACCTTCTTTGAAATGCTCGGCGAGTACATTCTGGCGGGATTCCGGGTGGCGATGATTATTCTGGCGATGCTGATTGGCTTTATCGCCCTGATCGGCGCCATCAACGCCGTCTTTTCCGCGTTATTCGGCATGAGCTTCCAGCAACTGCTCGGCTATGTTTTCTATCCTTTGGCCTGGCTGGTGGGGATCCCGGCGCAGGACGCGTTCAAGGCGGGCGCCATTATGGCGACCAAAGTGGTCTCAACCGAGTTTATCGCCATGATCGAGCTGAAAAAAATCGTCGCCGAGATGTCGGTGCGCGGCGTGGGGATCCTGTCCGTCTTTCTGGTGTCGTTCGCCAACTTCGCGTCCATCGGCATTATCGCCGGTTCGATTAAGGGGTTGAACGAGCAGCAGGGCAATACGGTTTCCCGCTTCGGGTTGAAGCTGCTGTATGGCTCAACGCTGGTGAGCCTGCTGTCCGCGGCGTTCGCCGGTCTGGTTCTATGAACGGCCCTGGGGGATAAAGGCGGCAACCCCTGGCTGATTGATATTTCATGGATGATATCCGGCGGTATAACAATCTCGCATCGAGATAGGTCATCCTGAAATAGGGTTAGCGAGGGGTTTATTGTGAGCAATAAAGAAGAAGATAAAGCAGAACGTCCATATCGTCACGATCGCCTGCAACAGCGGCATAACCATGGGGAACGGCGCGCGGCGGAACATGTTCACCCGCACGAACATCCCCATGGGGAAGGGCATCACTCCCATGACCACAGCCATGGTGATGTGAAGGATTATCTGAAAGCGGTGGCCGAATATCGCAAATCGTTCCCTTCCAAGGCCGATGTCATACGGCTGACGCCCGACAACGCCGTCCGTGAGCTGCTGCGACACCTGGAACTGCGCGGCGTGGAAACCGTATTTGACCGTTTCGATAGCCAGAAACCGCAGTGCCACTACGGCATTGCCGGTTCCTGCTGCCGTAATTGCATCATGGGGCCGTGCCGCATCACCAAAAAGTCGCCGCGCGGCGTGTGCGGCGCCGATGCGGATCTTATCGTGGCGCGTAACCTGCTGCGCATGATAGCGGCCGGCGTGGCGGCGCACGGCGCCAGAGGCCGCGAGGTGATGCTGGCGCTGAAAGCGGCGGCGGAGGGAACGCTGGACAAACCGATTATCGGCAGCGAAAAAGTGAAAAAATCCGCCGCGCTGCTGGGCATTGAAACCCACGATCGGCCGCTAAACGCGATAGCGCTGGATCTGGCCAATCTGCTGCTGGAGGATCTATCCCGCACCGTTCCCGATAAACATAAAACGCTGGCGGCGTTCGCCGCCGGCGAGCGCCAGGAGGTCTGGCGCGAGCAGGGGATCCTGCCGGTCAGCGCGATGCACGAAGTCTTTGAGTCTTTTCACCGCACCACCACCGGCACGGACGGCGACTGGGAAAATGTGATGAAACAGTTTCAGCGCTGCGGGCTGGCCTTTGCCTGGAGCAGCGTGCTGGGGTCCTCCATTGCGATGGATAGCCTTTTCGGCCTGCCGCAGCGCGGTACGGTGAAATGCAACGTCGGGGCGCTTAAAGCCAACCATGTCAATATCGCGCTGCACGGACATTCGCCGGTGCTGGTAAGCGAAATTGTAAAACAGGGAAGAGGCGAGCGTTTTATCCGGCAGGCCAGGGCGCATGGCGCCGAGGGGATCGCTTTCTATGGCATCTGCTGCTCCGGCCTTTCCGCCATGTACCGCTACGGCGAGGTTATTCCGTTATCCAATGCGGTCGGCGCGGAACTGGTGTTGGGAACGGGGGCGCTCGACCTCTGGGTGGCGGATGTGCAGGACGTTTTTCCCACCATCATGGAGGTGGCGCGCTGCTATCAAACCACCGTGGTGACCACCAGCGACTCGGCGCGGCTGCCCGGGGCCGAGTTTTACGGATATGACCATGAACATGCCAACTTCCACGAAACGGAACGTATCGCGCAGAAAATTGTTGGCCGGGCGATAGAAAGTTTTATTGAACGCCGCGATGTCCCGCGCAATATTCCGCAATATGAAGTGGAGGCGGAAATCGGCTTTTCCGTTGAAAACATCACCGCCGCTTTCGGTTCGCTTTCTCCGTTGCTTGAAGCCCTGAAAAGCGGAGAGGTCGCCGGTATTGTTAATCTGGTGGGCTGCAGCAATCCCCGCGTGATTTATGAGAAGGCCGTTTACGACGTCGCGAAGAAGCTGATTGAAAATAACGTTCTGGTTCTGACCAATGGATGCGCCTCTTTCCCGCTGCTCAAATTGGGGCTGTGTCGCGGCCAGGCGCGTGAACTGGCGGGGGAGGGGTTAAGACGTTTCCTTGCGCCCGAGCTGCCGCCCGTCTGGCACATGGGAGAATGCCTGGATAACGCCCGCGCTTCCGCGCTGTTTAAAGGGCTGGCGGATGGGGCCGGTCGCGCCCTCAAGGAGATGCCTTTCGCCTTTGCCAGTCCCGAGTGGTCGAATGAAAAAGGGCTGGCCGCGGCGGCCAGTTTCCGGTTGCTCGGCATTAACTCCTATCATTGCGTCAAGGCGCCGGTAGAGGCGTCGGAAAAGGTGCGGCGTTATCTGACGGAAGATTGCCAGATACGTTTTGGCTCCACGATGGTGGTCGATGTGGATCTTGAGCGGCTGGCGGCTAAAATCATCGCGGACCTGACGCAGCGGCGTGAAAAATGGCTGGGCGGCATTGCGGTGTCCGACGCTTCGGTTTAGCCCCGTATTAAAGGCATTGAAAAGGGCAACATTGCCGGGCGGAGGATATCCCCCCGGCGCGAGCCTCCGTGTTAGTGGAAAAATCTGCCGCACTCCAGATCGATATTGGGAACGATGGCGCCGGGTGAAAGGGAGAGCAGAAAGTCGATACAGTTAACCACATCGGCGGTTTGTATCTTATCCTGCTCCGCCACGCCGGGGAAATCGCGCGTCATATCGGTATCGACGAACGCCGGATTAATGTTGGAGACCTTAATGTGGTAAGGCAGCAGGTCGAGCCGCAATGATTCGGAAAACCCCAGCAGCGCGTGTTTGGAGGCGCTATAGGCGCCGATGCCGGGCAACCCCCGTCTGGCGGCGTTGCTGACGATATTGAAAATATACCCCGACTGATTGTTTTTCATGATATCGACAATGGCCTGCGTTAATCGCACCGGCGCCAGAAAGTTGACGGCGGTCAGCTCAACCAACTGCTGGTAGGAAACGTCCTCGCCGCCGGCGTGGAAAATACCGGCGTTGTTGATAAACACGGCGATATTTTTTTCAGCCGACAGCGTCTGGGCGAGCGCCGACACCTCCGCGGCATCCGCGAAGTCGGCGGCGAGCAGGGTGACGCGCCGGGCAGGCGCCAGAGTGTCCCATTGTTGCTGAAGTCGCCGCGCGCTCTCGTCGTTTCTGACGATGGCGATCACGTGGTATTTGCCCTGTTGGATAAAGTGATCGGTCAGAGCTCTGCCGATTCCCCGCGCGGCGCCGGTGATAACCACGGATTGACTCATGATTCGCCCCCGTAACTGTAACGCCGTATCCAGTATTGCAGGTGCGGAAATGCCGTGAGGAGATCGTCGTGGCGGGCGATGAGCGAATCGTAATATTCCCAACCGGGCAACACCACCTCGCTGACCAGGCCAAACGCCGTGTTCGGCGCCAGTTCGGTGGATTTCCACACCCCGCCGGGGGCCACCAACTGGAGCTTGTGACCGTTTTGGATATCGGGCCCCAGGATATGTTCCTCGGTGCTGCCGTCAGGGTGAATAAAGCGGTAGGTCAGCGGCCCGCCGGCATGATAAAAGTGCAGGATCGGCGAGATATTTTTGTGGAAATAACCAATCGGACTATCTGCGCTCAGCAGATAATAGATACAGGTGGCAAGCTGTCTGACGCCGTCATTGTGTTCGCGGTCGGTATGAATCACCTCCCGACTGCGATAGGTCTCGTTATAGTATCCGCCTTCCTCGTGCTTTTGCAGCGCGAGCAACGCGATAACATCGCTGGTATTCAATTCAGTCATAACCCTTCTCCATTATTTATTGCGCTTGTGCTCGGCGCCTTATCCTTTGCGCGGTTTCACACCGGATAGGGCATATCGTCAAAAAGCCGATCGTGGTAGCGCCGCCAGCCGATTGATTCAGCCAGCGGGCTACGAAATGAACGTTGATTAGCCAGGCAGTCGAGGGCGAACGCAAAAGTGTATTTGGGTCGCCAGTTGAGCAACCGACTGGCTTTTTGGTTGGAGTACACGCGGTCGATGCGCGGGAACATCCGCCAGCCGAGCGCGTCGTATATCTGGTGATAGCGGGGGAACAATCTGCCGACAATCGCTTCCGGGTCTTTATTCAGTAGCGGGCAGTGCTCCTTTTTAAACGGCGTGGTGGTGCTGAGAACAAAGGTGTCGAATCCGGATTTCGGTTTATAGTCGAGCGCGGCCGCCAGATGGGCGTTGACCGCATCGTCAATATCAATGCGGCGATAAAGCAGTTCGTTGACTTTGGCGTTATCGCCGCAAAAGCATTTGCGGACGTCGGGGTTGTCGTCATCCTCATAAAAGAAACGCGCCACCCGTAGCACGATGCACTTTAGTCCGAAATTGCGCGAGAAAATACGGCATAGCTCCTCGGCTCCCAGTTTGGTGACGCCGTAAATATTTTTGCTGACGATGTTCACCTCTTCATCGATCCAGATGGCGGGGGAATGCGCGTCAGGGGATAGGGTGTCGCCATAAACGCTGGTGGTGCTGGAGAAAATAAAGGATTTCACCTGATTTTTTTGCGCGCTCTGCAGCAGCGTATAAGTGCCCAACGTATTAGTGGCAATAAATTCATTGTGCGGGTGGGTGGCAATATGCGGTTTATGTAATGCCGCGGTATGAAAAACAATATCGACGCCTTTCATGCAGCGTTCAATTAACGCCGTATCATTAATATCACCTACCACCGTCGTTTGTTCCGACGGCCGTTTATCAAAACCGATGACATTAAATCCTCGCTCTTTGCATTTAATTGCCATGGCCGTGCCTAAGTTTCCGCTACTTCCCGTTATTAATACTTTCACTTTCCCACCTTATTTCCATTAAAGGCTCCCATGCTGAGAACATGAGAGTAAAAGTCTGTGTGTCATTTTTCCTTGAATGAGAATGGAAGGGCGTACGGGAAACCCTTCGCGCCGTCATTCTACGCTAAAATGAACTTTCAATAACATAAGGTTATATTGTGTATTTTGCTTGCCTGCTGGGAATGAGATTTTTCTTAAACCCTCTTTTTTTTGTGTTATGTTGCTTGTTATTCATTGTGTTAAGGTTTTTTTGGAAGCATGGTGACAACCTCGTTCTTGAGGCGTCTTGTAATAATAGGCTATTATTAATTAGTATTGTTAATTGATTTTCTCTCCGCATGGTGCGGCAATCCATCGGCGGCGCCACAGGCGGAAATAACCTGGTTGACTATTTACCTCCAAAACGGCGAAGCGGAATTTTATTAAATTATAAATATATTGAATAAGGAGTGGGGCAGTTACGTGGGCTGTTTTATTATTTACAGCATGATCCTGCCGCTCTGATTGATAGAGGAAAATTATGTTCTGTGGAAAATAACGTGTGCTATTAATCCAAACTGATAATTATTTTTTCGCAAATAATGTTATTCGCTATAGCCGGTGCCAGGATAATCCCTTTGGCGCTGGCGAATATATGCCGCCGCTGCGGCATGATTTATTGCGCGGCGGGCTGGTGTATTACCGTGACGTTTTGGTTCTCGCCTTGTCCGCCCGGATAATCACCCCTGCCGCATCGGCGCACGCTCAGGCCGTTCGCGAAAACGACGGCGCGCTGAAGTGGGCTTGCCGATCCAGCGCGCGGGCAAAGTCGCTGAGCGAGGCGGTCAGGCGGGCTTCCAGCGACGCGCTTAACAGCGGCGTGTGGTCGTAGTGGGTAATCTGACTGTCCTCGGCGAAGACGCCGTGCAATATTTCCTGCGCTTTCAGCGCATTTAGCACCGGTTTCAGGGCGTAATCCAGCGCCAGCATATGGTTGGACGATCCGCCGCTGGCCAGCGGCAAAATCACTTTATTTTCGAACGCCCGCTCCGGCAGCAGGTCAAGCAGGGTTTTCAGCGCCCCGGTAAAAGAGGCTTTGTACACCGGCGTGCTGATAATCACCCCGTCGGAGGCGGCCAACTGGTCGATAAAAACCTTTAGTGCGGGGCTATCGAATTTGGCGTACAGCAGATCTTCCGGATTAAAATTAAACAGGTTCCAGGGAATAACGTTGATACCCTTTTCTTCAAGCCAGCGTTGGGAAAAAGTCAGCAGCGCGCTTGAGCGGGAGGGAAAACGCGGACTGCCTGCCAGGGTGATAACGTTCATTCTATCTCCTAAAGATAACATCATGCTGAAGAACGGCCGTAAGCCGCCCTATACTCATTAACGTGGTTTACAGTTGGTTAACTAATCTATTACCTGAGTGATAACAGTAGAAATATGATTTCCAGCTGTTTATATCTGGAATCCGCAAATAGCGGATAATAACGCCGCTCGTGCCTGAGTGTTCCCCATAAATTGGAATATGTCACATTGGTGAATATTTCGTGCGCGATAAAGTCGCCATTTCTCTGTTACGACGTAGCACGCGCCCGACGCAGGGTGGTTCAAACGCCACCACCCTACGAACCCGGGCTTGTGGCTGAAATCACGCCGCTGGCGCGGTTCCTTCGGCGGTCGCCCCCTTTCCCGAACCGCCAGTGACGCGGAATACTCGTCTCATCCCTGAGACTCGCCCTACCGGGCCAGCGCAAACGCTGTTCAAAAACGCTCCCGGCGTTTTTCTCCGACGCGGCACTGGCTTGAGCAGCATCCATGCTGCTCATTCGCGGGGTCGTCCACCTCAGCGTAATTTCTTACGCCGTGGGGGGAACGATGTAAATACTGATTTTGTACTTAATATCAGCAGGTTAAATATAGAGATATAAACAAGATATTTTTATGGGGAGCTCTCAGCCCGACGGCGCTTAATATCGCCCGGAGCTATGCTCAGCATATATCGGCGCCGGCGACGACGGCGAACTGGTGCGCCAAATGGCGTCGCGAATATTGATGGCGCGCGGCAGCAGGCCCAGGGCGAAAAAGCGATCGGCGATGATTTGCTGCTCGCGAATCACGTTGGTATTCATAAGCCGCGGTTTATTGCTGCGGCGCGACAGGGCCAGTTCCAGCGTGGCGCGCGGCAGGCCCAGTTCGGCGGAAAGCAGGGCGGTGGCTTCCGCCCGCTGGTTGTCGATGTAATTCCCGGTTTTCTGCAATGCCGCGAACAGCTGCTGCAGGATATCCTCGGACCGTTCGGAAAACTGGCGCTGGGCCAGATAGAACTGCTGGTTCTGCACCCGCTGGCGGCCGTCGGCCAGCACCCGCAGGTCGCCGTTGCGCTCGGCGTCGCTCAGCAGCGGGTCCCACAGCAGCCAGGCGTCCACCGCCTGATAGTCGCTGGGCGCCAACGGGTATTTCGGCGGAGCGTAGATAATACGCACGTCCTGCAAGGTCAGCGCGTGTTCATCGAGCAGTTGCAGCAACAGGTAATGCACGTTGGAGCCTTTGTTGACGGCGATGCGCTTGCCGCGCAGCTCCGCGACGCTGGCGATGGGACTGTCCCGGGCCACCAGCAGCGCCACGCTCTGCGGCGCCGGCGGCTCGTAGGCGACGTACACCAGCGGGCAGCCCTGGGACTGGGCGAAAATGGGAGGCACTTCGCCGGTGGTGCCGAAATCGATCTCGTCGCTGTGCAGCGCATGCAGCAGCTGCGGCCCCGCCGGGAATTCGCTCCACGACACGTTGATGCCCTGACCGGCGAACAGCGACTCCAGGCTTTGCCGCGCCTTAAGCACCCCCAGATTGCCGAACTTCTGATAGCCGATGCGCAGCTCACGGTCGAGAGATGGCACGGCGGTGGAACAGCGCCGTGGCCAGTTCAGGCTCGACGCCGAACTCCGGCGCGGCTTGACCAGGCCCTGATGCGCCAGATGGGTGCGCAGGGTATTGCGGCTGATCCCCAGCATCGCCGCGGTCTGTAGCTGATTGCCGTTGCAGATGTCGAAAGCGTTGCGCACCAGCGATTGGGTAACCCGCTGGTAAATCTGTCCGGCGTCGCTCTGCAGGTGGCGGCGGATAAAGCGGTCCAGCTCTTCCGTCTCCGTCGCGCCGGGTATTTCCGCGCTGCTGGTCAGGCGCAGCTGCTGGGGAGCGATCACCGATTCTTTGCTCAGCAGCACCGCGTTGTGCAGGGTATTTTCCAACTCGCGGATATTTCCCGGCCACGGGTAATCCATCAGCAGCTGATGCGCCTCGGCGGAGAGCTGAAGCTGCGGCCGCCCCAGGCGATGGGCGTACAACGAGAGAAAATGCTCCGCCAGCAGCGGGATGTCCTCCTGGCGCTGGCGCAGCGGCGGCAGGGTGACGGCCGCGACGTTAAGCCGATAGTAGAGATCTTCGCGGAAGCGTTTTTCGCGGATGGCGTGCGCCAAATCCACATGGGTGGCGGCAATCACCCGCACGTCGACCTTGATGGGCCGCCGCGAGCCGACGCGGGTGATCTCCCTCTCCTGCAACACCCGCAGCAGTTTAACCTGGAGCGACAGGCTAAGTTCGCCGATTTCATCCAGCAGCAAGGTGCCGCCTTCGGCCGCTTCGAACCATCCCTGATGGGTTTCGGTCGCGCCGGTGAACGCGCCTTTCTGATGGCCGAACAGTTCCGCTTCGGCCAGGCTTTCATTCAGCGCGCCGCAGTTGACGGCCAGGAAAGGCCGCTGACGGCGCGGGCTGCTATGGTGCAAATAACGGGCGACCACCTCTTTCCCGGTGCCGGTTTCACCAATGATCAGCACGGTGGCATCGGTGGGCGCCAGTTGATCCAGTACGTTCTGAAAGGCGATCGAAGCGGGATCGATCAGTACCGGCTTGTCTGAGGAAAAGGGGCGTGGGTTATGCATAAGTAGCTCCATGGTTACAGCGGTGTGAAAATCCTATCCGAGTCGCTGGTAAAGGGCGAGAGCCCTGGGCGCCTGAAATGCTGCTTTTGCAGCAGCTGGGGTGGGGCCGCTGTTGCAAATGCAGCAGCGGCCGAGCGAAGTCTGTTTTGTTAATTTATTGATTTTTATTATTTTTATTCGATTTTAATTTTGGCATGCATTGTGCTGACATCCTTTATAACGAAAGCCCGTTTTTCTATCTACAAATAAGACATATTGTTATATGGGAAATGCATAATGAGCCAACCGCAGAAACAAGATATCAACGTTTTTTGGTTTTTGCCCACTCACGGCGACGGCCGCTATCTGGGAACCACGGAAGGCGGTCGCGCGGTGGATCTGCCTTACCTGCAACAGGTGGCGCTGGCCGCCGACAACCTCGGCTATTACGGCGTGCTGATCCCGACCGGCAAAAGCTGCGAGGATTCGTGGCTAATTGCTTCGGCGCTGGCGCCGATTACCCGCCGCCTGCGTTATCTGGTGGCGGTGCGTCCGGGATTGCAGCCGCCGTCGCTGGCGGCGCGCATGGCCGCCACGCTGGATCGCTTGTCCGCAGGCCGCCTGCTGATTAACGTCGTGACCGGCGGCGATCCGGTGGAAAACCGCGGCGACGGTATTTTTCTCAGCCACGCCGAACGCTATGAGGTGACGCAGGAGTTCCTCACCGTCTATTCACGCTTGCTCAAAGGGGAGAAGGTCGACTTCACGGGCAAGCATATCCATGTCGAGGGGGCGGAAATCCTGTTTCCGCCGGTACAGGAGAACGGCCCGCCGCTCTATTTCGGCGGCTCTTCCCCCGAGGCGATCGACGTCGCCGCCAATCAGATCGACAGCTACCTCACCTGGGGGGAGCCGGTCGAGCAGGTGGCGGAGAAACTGGCGCTGGTGCGCCAGCGGGCGGCCGAAGCGGGACGCACCCTAAGCTACGGCATCCGCCTGCATGTGATCGTGCGCGAAACCGAGGAGGAAGCCTGGGCGGCGGCGGATCGGCTGATCGCCCATCTTGACGAGGAGACCATCGCCAGCGCGCAGAAAATCTTCGCCCGCATGGACTCCACCGGGCAGCAGCGTATGAGCGCCCTGCACGGCGGCTCGCGCGACAGCCTGCGCATCGGTCCCAACCTCTGGGCCGGGGTGGGACTGGTGCGCGGCGGCGCCGGCACCGCGCTGGTGGGCAATCCGCAGCAGGTTGCCGAACGCATCCGCGAATATCAGGCGCTGGGTATTGAGAACTTTATTTTTTCCGGCTATCCGCACCTGGAGGAAGCGCACCGCTTCGCGGAGCTGGTGATGCCGCTGCTGCCGGTCTCCGAGGCGGCGGAGCGTCAGGCGCGACAGGTGAATACCGGGCCGTTCGGCGAAACCATCGGCGGCGATAAACGGCCGGTTAATAAACAGGCCAGCGCCAGCTAAGCGCCGGCGTCATGGGGAGAGGGAGCAGCGCATGACTGAACGACGGATAGTGATTATCGGCGGCGGCTATACCGGTACGGCGGTAGCGATTCATCTGGCGCGCGCCGCCCGGCCGGGGCTGGAGATAACCGTGGTGGAGCCGCGCGCGCAGGTGGGGCAGGGCGTGGCCTATTCCACCGCCGACGCGGCGCACCGCCTGAATGTGCCGGTGGAAAGAATGTGGCTGTCGCGCGCCGAGCAGGACAGTTTCGAGCGCTGGTTCGAGGAGAACGGCGGCCTGCGCGACGACCCCGACGCCCTCTGGCGGGACGGCAAAATCTACCCGCGGCGCGGCGTGTTCGGCCGCTATATGGCGGAAAAATTCGCCCAGGCGGCGGGCGGAAATTTGCGTCATCTGCAAGACCGCGCCGTTGACTGGCGGGACGGATTTATCGTCACGGAACGGGGCGTCAGGCTGAAGGCCGACGGCGTGGCGCTGGCCGTCAGCCATCCGCAGCCGTCGCTGCCGCGCCCGTTGGCGCAGGTTTTGGCGCGCCACCCCGGCCTGATCGCCGACCCCTGGCGCCACGACGCGCTGGATGCGGTGGCGGCCACCGATCGTGTGGCGATTATCGGCACTGGTTTAACCATGGCCGACGTGGTGGCGTCGTTGCAACAGCGGGGGCACCGCGGCGCCGTGGTGGCGTTTTCCCGCCGCGGCCTGCTATCCCGCCCCAACGTCAGCGGCGACTATCCCGACTGGACGCTGGAGATCTCGCCGGCGCAGGCCGCCACGCCGCGCGGCCTGCTGCGGCATATCCGCCGGGAAATCCAGAGCGCCGCCATCCAGCGGCAGCCCTGGCAAAAGGTGCTGGATGAAATCCGCACTAACGGGCAGCAGCTGTGGCAGCAGTGGCCGCTGGCCGAGCAGCAGCGTTTTCTGCGCCATCTGCGCGCCTACTGGGACGTGCACCGTTACCGCATCGCCCCGCAGGTCAGCGCGCTATTGGCGCAACAGCGCGCGCAGGGCAGCCTGCGGGTGCTGGCCGCCCGGCTGCAACAGGCGTCGGTCGGCGGCGGCAACGCCATCGCGCTGCAGCTGCGAAAGCGCGGCGGCGGCGCGGAAACCCTGCATGTCGACCGGCTGGTCGTCACCACCGGTCCGGCCCACGGCGCGCTGCTGGAGAGCAATCCGCTGTTTCATGCCCTGGCGCAGCGCGGCGAGCTGCGCGCCGACCCGCTCGGGCTGGGACTGCTGGTCGATGAACACAGCCAGGCGATTGACCGGCACGGCCGGGCGAATCCGCGCCTGCTGGTGGCCGGCCCTGCGGCGCGCGGGCGTTTTGGCGAACTGATCGGTTTGCCGCAGGTCGCCGACCACGCCGAGGCCATCGCCCACCAACTGCTGGCCGCCGTCACTTCCGGCGACGCGCAGCGATGTCCCGCGCCATCCTGAATCTTCTCTACTGAGTTAACCCGATAACAATAACCCGGCCAAGACAGGGCACCGGTCCGGGATCGCTATGGAGAAAACTATGTCATCGCAACGTGAAATTCGTCTTAACGCCTTTGATATGAACTGCGTCGGCCATCAGTCGCCCGGCCTGTGGGCGCACCCGCGCGACCGTTCATGGCAGTACAAGGATCTGGAGTACTGGACCGATCTGGCCCGCCTGCTGGAACGGGGCAAGTTCGACGGTTTGTTTATCGCCGACGTGCTGGGGATTTACGATGTGCTGAACGGCAACGGCGACGCGGCCATCCGCCAGGCGACCCAGGTGCCGGTCAACGATCCGCTGGCGCTGATCACCCCGATGGCGCTGGTCACCGAGCATCTGGGTTTCGGGCTGACCGCCTCGCTCTCTTTTGAGCATCCCTATCCCTTCGCCCGCCGGCTCTCCACCCTCGACCACCTCACCAAAGGGCGGGTCGGCTGGAATATCGTCACCTCCTATCTGGAAAGCGGCGCGCGCAATATCGGCCAGCAGAGCCAGACCGACCACGATGCGCGCTACGACTACGCCGACGAGTATCTGGAGGTGGTGTACAAACTGCTGGAGGGCAGTTGGGAAGAGGGGGCTGTTCTGCGCGATCGCCAGCGGCGCATTTTCAGCGACCCGAGCAAAATTCATCCCATCAACCATCAGGGCAACTTCTTTCAGGTGCCCGGCATTCATCTGTGCGAGCCTTCGCCGCAGCGTACGCCGGTGCTGTATCAGGCCGGCGCCTCCAGCCGGGGCAAACAGTTCGCCGCGCAGCACGCCGAGTGCGTGTTCGTCGCTTCGCCCTCCAAGGTGCTGCTGAAAAAAACGGTGGCGGATATTCGCCGCCGCGCCGCCGAAGCCGGGCGTGACCCTTACGACATCAAAATTTTTAATTTGCAAACCGTTATCGTCGGCGAGACGGACAAGGAAGCGCAGGATAAATGGCGGGAATATAAGTCCTGGGTGAGCTATGAAGGCGCGCTGGCGCTGCTTTCCGGCTGGACGGGCATCGATTTCGGGCAATACCGGCCGGATCAGGTGCTAAAGCATCTGCACACCAACGCCATTCAGTCGGCGGTGGAAACCTTCTCCACCGCCGATCCCCATCTCCAGTGGACGGTGCAGGGGCTGGCGGAGTGGGTGGGGATCGGCGGCTTTGGTCCGCTGCTGGTCGGCGGCGCGGCGACGGTGGCCGACGAGCTGCAGTCCTGGGTGGAAGAGACCGACGTCGACGGCTTCAATCTGGCGTATGCGGTCACCCATGAAACCTTCAGCGACGTGGTGGAACTGTTAGTTCCCGAGCTGCAGCGCCGCGGCGCGTTCAAACGCGACTACGCGCCCGGCACCCTGCGGGAAAAGCTGTTCGGGCAGGGGGCGCGTCTCGGCGCGCCGCATCCTGGCGTCGCCTACCGGCGCGGGGCGGCGCTCAACCCGGCGGCGGAGCAGCCGGTGGGAGAGCGGCTGCCATGATCGATATTTCGCAACTGCATAAACAGTATCGCGGGCGCAACGGCGAGACCGTCGAGGTGCTGAAAGGCGTGTCGTTGCAGGTGCCGGCCGGGTCGATTACCGCGGTGGTCGGCCCCAGCGGCGCCGGGAAATCGACGTTGGCCAAATGCATCAGCCTGCTGGAGCGGCCGAGCAGCGGCAGCATTCAGGTGAACGCTCAGGATTTGTCGCGCCTGTCCGGCGAGGCGCTGCGCCGCGAACGGCGGGCCATCGGCACGGTCTTTCAGTCATCGGCGCTGCTGCAGCGCAAAACCGCGTGGCAAAACGTCGCGCTGCCGCTGGAGTATCTGGGAGTGATCCCCGCCGAAATCGAACAGCGCGTGGGCCATCTGCTGGAGAGCGTCGGGCTGGCCGATAAGGCGGGGAGCTACCCGGCGCAGCTGTCCGGCGGCCAGCGCCAGCGCGTCGGCATCGCCCGGGCGCTGGCGCTCAACCCGTCGGTGCTGCTGGCCGACGAGGCCACTTCCGGGCTCGACCCGGCGTCGACGCGCGCCATTCTGACGCTGCTCAAGCGGCTGCGCGACGAGTTTGGCCTGTCGATTATTTTGATTACCCATGAGATGGAGGCGGTGCGCAACGCCGCCGATGCGGTGGCGGAACTGCGCGACGGCGTGATCGTGCAGCAGGGGGCGGTGCGGGATTTACTGGCCGCGCCGGATTCGCTGCTCGGGCGGCAGCTGTTCCCGCTGGAAGCCGTCGACGCTCAGGGGGATCTGCTGCTGCACGTCACCTATTCCGCCCGGCAGCCGGTGGCCGCCGACTGGATCAGCCACATCAGCCAACTGCGTCAGCTGCGCATCGACCTGCTCGGCGGTCATATCGAACGCGTGGGCGGTCAACTGGCGGGACGGCTGCAACTGGCGGTGCGCTTTCAGGGCGGCGCGGTGCCGGCCGAGGTGCTGGTGGAACAGCTGCGCCACTATGGGGTTATCGCCCAGGTGGTGGACGCGTCCCCGGCATGGCGGGAGGCGGTATGACGCAGGCGGCAAGCAACGTTATCAGCCAGGACACCCCCTGGGATCAGATTCATCGCCTGATGCTGCCGGCCTACGGCGAAACCTGGCTGATGGTCGGCATCGTGATGCTGTTCGTGGTGGTCATCGGCGGGGCGGTCGGGGTGGTATTGTTCAACACCTCGGCGCGCGGCCTGTTTCCCCGTCCTCTGGCGCACCGGACGTTGAGCTGGCTGGTGAATATGGGGCGCTCGCTGCCGTTTCTGGTGCTGATGGCGGCGATTATCCCGTTTACCTTCTGGCTGACCGGCACCACCATCGGCATCCCGGCGGCGGTGATCCCGATGATTGTCGCCGGCGTGCCGTTCTTCGGCCGGCTGGTGGAGAACGCCCTGAACGAGCTGCCGCCGGAGGTGACCGCGGTCGGGCTGGTGTCCGGCGGCTCCCACTGGCAGATCATCACCCGCGCCCAGTTGAGCGAGGCGCTGCCGGCGCTGGTCTCCGCCATTACCCTCAACCTGATTTCGATGATCGAATACTCGGCGATCGCCGGCACCATCGGCGCCGGCGGCATCGGCTATCTGGCGGTGGTGTACGGCTATCAGCGTTTCGATCACCACATCATGATCGCCACCATTGTGGTGCTGATCGTCACCATTCAGTTGATTCAGTTTCTAGGCGACCGGCTGGTTGCCGCACTACGTCACCCACAGGGAACGCATTAATTATGACCAATCACGCTTTCACATTACGTAAAAAACGGCGCTGGCCGTGGTGGCTGGCGCTGGCGGTTGTCGCAATCATCGCCATCGGCGTCGGGTATTTCGCCCAGCAGAAGGCGCAGACGGTGAACTTCGGCAGCACGCTGGAGGTACATTTCGAGCCGGCGATGGCCGGGGAGGAACGGGTGATCCAGTACGTCGCCGAGCATATCGCGCCGGATTACGGCCTGACCCTGATTGCCAGCGGTTTGCAGGATCCGGTGCAGGCCAACCGGGCGGTGGCGGAGGGGAAATACGCCGCCACCATTTACCAGCATCAGTGGTGGCTGAAACAGGTGGTGGACGCCAACGGATTCAAGCTGACCCCCACGCTGCCGGTGTTCCAGTGGGCGTTCGGCATCTATTCCGATCGTTATCGCTCCTTTGACGACCTGCCCGACGGCGCGGAAATCGTCATCCCCAACGACGGCGCCAATCAGGGGCAGGCGCTGTGGCTGTTGCAGCGGCTGAATGTTATCGGCCTCGACCCGGCGATCGAGCCGCGCACCGCCAAGTTAAAAGATATCAGGGAGAATCCGCGCCACTTTAGCTTTAAGGAACTGGATCTGCTCACCATGCCGCGCGCGTTGAATTCGGTGGACGCCGCCATTGGCTATGTTTCGCAATTCGACGCCGGCAAGGTGCCGCGTGAAAAAGGCATTTTATTTCCTCCGGCGCCGAAAACCTTCGCCTCGCAGTTGGTGATCGGCACCGATTATTTAAATAACGAAAACATTATCAAACTGCAAAAAGCCTTTGCCGACGCAAGGGTGCAGCAGTGGTTAAGGGAAACCGACGATCCGCTGGTGAAAGGGGTTCTGGTGCCGGTTTCCGCCGAGTGAGTCACCTGCATAAAATAATCCATAGCGAGAGGGTATTATGAGTACATTAAATATCGATGATGGAATCGATCCGTCATTATCGGCGCCGGTGCGCTCGGCCGGCGACGTGGCGCGGCTGATTAACACCCGCACCGATAGCACCAGCTATGCGCGCATGATTGTGTTTTTGGCGCTGGGCGGGATATTTCTCGATGCCTACGACCTCACCACGCTCTCTTACGGCATTGACGATGTGGTGAAAGAGTTCGCGCTGACGCCGGTGGTCACCGGGCTGGTGACCTCGTCGATCATGATCGGCACCATTGTCGGCAACCTGATTGGCGGCTGGCTGACCGATAAATACGGGCGCTACTCGGTATTTATGGCGGATATGCTGTTTTTCGTGGTCTCGGCGATAGCCGCGGGGCTGGCGCCGAACGTCTGGGTGTTGATCGGCGCGCGTTTCCTGATGGGGATCGGCGTCGGGATCGATCTGCCGGTGGCGATGGCCTATCTGGCGGAGTTTTCCAAATTCAGCGGCAAAGGCAACAAGGCATCGCGTCTCGCCGCCTGGTGTCCGATGTGGTACGCCGCCTCATCCATGTGCTTTCTGATTATCTTCGGCCTCTACTTCCTGCTGCCCGCGGAACATATGGACTGGCTGTGGCGCGCCTCGCTGCTGTTCGGCGCGGTGCCGGCGCTGCTGATTATCGCGGTGCGGCGCAAATTTATGAATGAATCGCCGCTGTGGGCGGCCAATCAGGGGGATTTGAAAAGCGCGGTGCGCATCCTGCGCGACTCGTACGGCATTCACGCCCATGAAGCGGAGCCGGATCGTCCGGTGGAGGAAAGGCCCAAACCGCCCAAGGTCAGCTTCCGCGTGCTGTTTCAGAAGCCCTATCGGGAGCGCACCGTGGTGGCCGGGGTCATGAATATCTGTATCGCCTTCGAATATACCGCCATCGCCTTCTTTCTGCCCTCCATTCTGGCCCAGTTCCTCGGCGCCGGGGTGTTTGAAACCATCTCCGCCTCTCTGGGACTGAACGCGCTGTTCGCCTTTACCGGCGGTCTGCTCGGTATGCGACTGGCGTGGAAATATCCGTCGCGCCACGTGGCGATTGCCGGTTTCGCGCTGCAATTTATCGCCCTGATTGCGCTGGCGCTGATTGGTCAGCCGCAGGCGACCATCGGCGTGGTGCTGGCCGTCAGCATGCTGGCGCTGTGGCTGTTTGCCGAAGGTTTCGGACCGGGGGCGCAGCTGATGATCTACCCGGCGCTCTCTTATCCCACTTCCATTCGCGCCACCGGCGTCGGCTTCAGCCGCGCCCTGTCGGGGATAGGCAGCGCGCTGGCGCTGTTCGTGTTGCCCATTCTGCAGGCGCATTTCGGCACCGATATGTTCTGGCTGGTATCGCTTAGCGCCATTATCCCGATTATTTTCCTGCTGGCGGTGCGTCATGAGCCGACGAAACAGGATATTGACGATGACATTGATGAAAGGAGTGAAGCATGAGCGCAAATCCGCTGATTGCCACAGGCACCGATTACGCCCGGCTGGCCGCCCGGTTTCGTCCGATTTTTACCCGTATCGCCGCGGGAGCCCTGGAGCGGGAGCGCTCGCGCCAGCTGCCCGATGAGCCGCTGCGCTGGCTGAAGGAGGCCGGAATCGGCGCGGTGCGGGTTCCGCAAGAGCAGGGGGGCGACGGCGCCTCGCTGCCGCAGCTGTTTCAACTGCTGATTGAGCTGGCCGAGGCCGATCCCAACCTGCCGCAGGCGCTGCGCGGACACCTGGGCTTTGTGGAGGATCGCCTGAATGCGCCGGACAGCCCCGAGCGCGAGCGCTGGCTGCGCCGCTTTGTCGCCGGCGAGACCATCGGCAGCGCCTGGAGCGAAATCGGCGCGGCGAAGCTGGGGGAGGTCAACACCCAGGTAACGCCCGCCGCCGACGGCTGGCGGCTGGACGGCGAGAAGTTTTACAGCACCGGTACGCTGTTTGCCGACTGGATTGACGTTTACGCCGAGCGCGCCGACAACGGCGGGGCGGTGATTGCGCTGGTCCGCGCCGCGCAGGAGGCGGTCCAGCGCGAGGACGACTGGGACGGTTTCGGCCAGCGCCTGACCGGCAGCGGCACCACCCGCTTCAGGCAGGCGTACGTGGAGGCCGAGCACGTTTATGATTTCGCCGATCGCTTCCGCTACCAGACCGCCTTTTATCAGCAGGTGCTGCTGGCGGTACAGGCGGGCATCGGCAGGGCGGTGACCCGCGATGCGGCGCAGGGCGTCAGCCGGCGCAAGCGTATCTACAGCCACGGCAACGGCGATCTGGTCAAGGACGACGTGCAGATTCAGCAGGTGGTCGGGCAGATATCGGCCTGGTCTTACGCGGTGGAAGCCACGGTTCTGCAGGCGGCGGCATCATTGCAGCGCGCCTATGAGGCGCACTTCAGCGGCGACGAGGCGCTGGAGCTAGAGGCGAATATCGCCGCCGAAGTCGACGCGGCAAAAGCCCAGGCCATCGCCACGGAGCTGATTCCCAAAGCGGCGACGGAGCTGTTTAACGCGCTGGGCGCCTCCGATACCCGCGCGGATAAGGCGTTGGATCGCCACTGGCGCAACGCGCGCACGGTGGCGTCGCACAATCCGGTGATTTACAAATTGCGCAATATCGGCGCCTGGGAAATCAACGCCGCGCCGCCCACCTTTATCTGGCATATCGGGAATAGCCATCGGGCGGGTTAACGTCATTACTACGCCGGGCGGTTTGCCCGGCGTAAGGTTCAGGCAGTTGTGGTTGGTCTTATTTCAACGCTCTCCATACTTCCCATAAGTAACCGTCTTTTAGTCACAAATTTACCTATGATGGTATATGTAAGTTCAGTGTTATTTCGTGCGCGAAAAGAAAGGTATTTTTATGCCACGTCGCGCACGCGCCCGACTTAGGACGCTTGTATCTTCCTCATGTAGTGATTAGCTATCACTACATGAAACAGA
>NZ_KZ819095.1:0-61931 GCF_003115855.1 Brenneria corticis | reverse complement strand
CGCTGAACTCACATATACCGTTAACAGTATATGTGACTAAGAGACAGCCTCCGCCGGGGAGGAGGCAACAGTCAGCGCACCAGCGACGCGTCAATCTTCACCACCGCTTTGCGCACCGGCGCGGGTTCCCCCACGGCGCACAGCGGCTTGTGTACTTCGCCGGGGAAAAAGACCACGAAGTCGCCCGGTTGCAGCACCAGCTGTTTTTCCTGCTCGCCCGCCGGTAAAAAGGCGATATCTTTATCCGCCAGCCAGTCGACGTCCGCTTTACCCGCCGGCAGGTTGCTGAACGTCATCCCTTCCACGCCCGCCAGCACAATCTGAATATCCAGATATTTGCCGTGGTACTCGGCGCGGCGCTGTTCCAGCGCTTCGGTGCTGTCGTTGGAAATCAGCACGAAGGCGTTATCGCCGTCGATATCATGCCTGCCCAGCGGCGTATCCGCCGTAACGTTGCGCTTAACGTACTCGATGGCGTCGCGCAGTTTAGCGGGCAGATAAGGAACCAGTTCAAGATGGTGGATATTGCCAGTGATCATGATTATCCCCGTTTTAGAATGAAACCGTGTTTTATAAACCGTAATCGCACCCATGGTTATACGCTGTAAACCCGTTGCCCGCCAGCGCGTTATCCTGAAAAGGTGAGCTGGATTTTATGCTGTTATTCTGCCGCCGTTTACCGCAGGGGATATTCATTTCGCAATCGATTGCCATGAGTAAAAAATCATCTTTTCCGCTTGAATTAGCCTCATCGGCGCGTATAATTTCCGACAATTTGCCGGGAGGGAACATGCACTGCTGCATAACGAAAAAACCCGCTGCCCATGCTGGTTATCAACCGCAACTGCCATCCGGCAGGCAGCCGGCCTTTTCCTTTCCGTTGCTTGACCGATCGTTGATGAAAAGCCCCTCGATGAGGGGCTTTTTTTTGCCTGTCGTTTATGGCGAACCAGACAACAGCGCCGTTTACCGGACCTAACCGTGGGGAGAAAAACAAAATGGTCAATCCGCTTTATCAAAAACACGTCATTTCAATTAACGACCTCAGCCGAGAGGAACTCGAGCTGGCATTGCGGGTGGCCGCCAGCCTGAAAGCCAACCCGCAGCCGGAGCTGTTAAAGCACAAAGTGATTGCCAGCTGTTTTTTCGAGGCCTCGACGCGCACGCGCCTGTCCTTTGAAACCGCGATGCACCGGCTGGGGGCTTCGGTGGTGGGTTTTGCCGACAGCAGCAACACCTCGCTGGGCAAGAAGGGCGAAACGCTGGCCGACACCATCTCGGTTATCAGCCAGTATGTGGACGCCATCGTCATGCGCCACCCGCAGGAGGGAGCATCCCGCCTCGCCGCCGAATTTTCCTCCGGCGTGCCGGTGCTTAACGCCGGCGACGGCGCCAACCAGCACCCGTCGCAAACGCTGCTCGATCTGTTTACCATTCAGGAAACCCAGGGCCGCCTGAGCAATATCAATATCGCCATGGTGGGCGACCTGAAATACGGCCGCACCGTGCACTCGCTCACCCAGGCGCTGGCGAAATTCGACGGCAACCGCTTTTATTTTATCGCTCCGGATGCGCTGGCGATGCCGGACTATATCCTGACCATGCTGGAAGAAAAAAATATTCCCTACAGCCTGCACAACGGCATTGAGGAGGTCGTCTCCGACCTCGACATTCTGTATATGACGCGGGTGCAGAAAGAGCGGCTGGATCCGTCGGAATATATCAACATCAAATCGCAGTTCGTGCTGCGCGCCGCCGACCTGAACAGCGCGCGCGACAACCTGAAAGTACTGCATCCGCTGCCGCGCATTGACGAAATCACCATCGATGTGGATAAAACCCCCTACGCTTACTATTTCCAGCAGGCGGGAAACGGCATTTACGCCCGTCAGGCTTTGCTGGCGCTGGTACTGAATCGCGAACTGGTTGTGTGAGAGAGGAATAGTCATGACTCATGATAATAAATTACAGGTAGAAGCCATCCGGCGCGGCACGGTTATCGATCACATTCCCGCCCAGGTGGGTTTTAAGCTGCTGACCCTGTTCAAGCTGACCGCCACGGACCAGCGCGTGACCATTGGGCTGAATCTGCCCTCCAACCAGCTTGGCCGCAAGGATCTGATCAAAATCGAGAATGTGTTCCTCACCGAGCAGCAGGCGAATCAGCTGGCGATGTATGCGCCGCAGGCCACCGTAAACCAGATTGACGACTACGACGTGGTGCGTAAGCTGGCGCCGACGCTGCCCGACCATATCGACGACGTATTAACCTGCCCCAACAGCAACTGCATCAGCCGCAGCGAGCCGGTGTCATCCTCGTTCAGCGTCAAACAGCGTGAAGGCGACGTGCACCTGAAGTGCAAATACTGCGAAAAAGAGTTCGAGCGCCGGGCCGTTCTGCAGGATCGCTAGACAGGCTTTCTTTCACCGCCCCCGCTTACGGCCATTGCCTGACGCGGGGCTTTTTTGAATAATGGCGCTGTCAGTATCCTTTTACCCCCAATCAGGAGATATCATGTCACGCTCTATCAGTACCGAACAGGCGCCGGCCGCCATCGGCCCTTATGTACAAGGCGTCGATCTCGGCAGCCTTATCTTCACCTCCGGCCAGATCCCGGTTGACCCGAAAACCGGTCTGGTCGCCGATGACATTACGGCCCAGACGCGCCAGTCGCTGAAGAATCTGCAAGCCATTGTGGAAGCCGCCGGTCTGCAAGTTTCCGATATTGTGAAAACCACGGTATTCGTTAAAGACCTGAACGATTTCACCACTCTCAACGCGGCCTATGAAGCCTTCTTTACCGAGCACAACGCCCCTTTCCCGGCGCGCTCCTGCGTGGAAGTGGCGCGCCTGCCCAAAGACGTGAAAATCGAGATTGAAGCGATCGCCGTACGCCGCTAAGCCCGGTTAGCGGTCATAAACCTCAATAGACGCGCCGTTCGGCTGCGCCTTTATTATGGCGGGCTTTCCTGCCCGCCACCCTGTGGGCCGCCGCAAGCGGCGTTTAAAATCGCTCCCGGCGATTTTTTATGGCGGGCTTTCCTGCCCGCCACCCTATGGGCCGCCGCGGTGCAGGCCCCGCGGCGTCGCCCCAATAGAGTGCGACATTTTGCGCCACATGATGGCGCGGACGCTCTTTGTCAAAATGGCGCATTTTATGCATTGCACTATTATCGCTATTAAGCGTGATGCAGGGGATGACAATGATAAAAATGACGCTTCCGACACCGTCTTACTATGATGAGATGCTTTCCGTGGCAGGCGAACAGCGCCGGCACTACGACTCCTATTGGCAATGGCTGCAACAAACCGATCAGCAGGCGATCAGGCAAAAAAAGGAGCAGGCCGAGCTGCTGTTTCATCGCGTCGGCATCACCTTTAACGTCTATGGCGAAGAAGGCGGCACCGAGCGTTTAATTCCTTTCGACAGCGTGCCGCGCATTATTCCCGCCCATGAATGGCGCCAGCTCGATAGCGGCATCCGCCAGCGGGTGCAGGCGCTGAACGCCTTTCTGTACGATATCTACCATCAGCAGCATATTCTCAGAGCCGGCATTATTCCCAGCGAGCAGGTGCTGGCCAACGATCAATATCAGCCCTGTATGCAGGGAGTGGATCTGCATAACAATATCTATGCCCATATCACCGGCATCGATATGGTGCGCAACAGCGACGGCCGCTATTACGTACTGGAAGACAACCTGCGCACCCCGTCCGGCGTGTCCTACATGCTGGAAAACCGCAAAATGATGATGCGGCTGTACCCGGACCTCTTCGCCAGCCAGCATATTGCGCCGGTCGAACGCTACCCCAGCTACCTGCTGCAAACGCTGCGTGAAAGCACCCCGGTGGACGACCCGACCGTGGTGGTAATGACGCCGGGACGGTTTAACAGCGCCTATTTTGAACACAGTTTTCTGGCGCAGCAGATGGGCGTGGAGCTGGTGGAAAGCGCCGATCTGTTCGTAAAAGCGGGTGCCGTGTATATGCGCACCACCGAAGGCCCCTGCCGGGTGGACGTTATTTACCGGCGCGTGGATGACGCCTTCCTCGATCCGCTGGCGTTCCGCGCCGACTCCATGCTCGGCGTTCCCGGCCTGCTGTCGGTGTACCGCGCCGGCGGCGTGGTGCTGGCCAACGCCATCGGCACCGGCGTGGCGGATGATAAATCCATCTACCCTTACGTGCCGGAGATGATCCGCTTCTACCTCTCCGAAGAGCCGATTCTGGGCAATATCCCCACCTGGCAGTGCCGCGATCCGCAGGCGCTCAGCTATGTTCTCGGCAATCTGGACAGCATGGTGGTGAAGGAAGTGCACGGCGCCGGGGGATACGGCATGCTGGTCGGCCCCAGGGCGACGCGCCAGCAAATTGAGGACTTCCGCCGACGGCTGCAGGCCAATCCGTACAATTACATCGCCCAGGAGACGCTGGCGCTTTCCACCTGCCCCACCTTTGTGGAAGACGGACTGGCTCCCCGCCATATCGATCTGCGGCCGTTCGCGCTGTCGGGGGAAGAGATCCGCCTGATACCCGGCGGATTAACCCGCGTGGCGCTGACGGAAGGCTCGCTGGTGGTCAACTCGTCGCAGGGCGGCGGCACCAAGGATACCTGGGTCATGGAGGAGGAGGAATAATGTTAAGCCGCACAGCCAGTGAACTCTATTGGATGGCCCGCTATCTGGAACGGGCGGAAAGCCTGGCCCGAGTGCTGGACGTCACCTATAAATTATCCATGATGCCGCGCCACAGCCAGCAGCAGCGCGACCTGGCGCTGCCGCTGAATCTGACCTATACCCACGAGCTGTTCCAGGAGCGCTACGCCCGTTTCTCCATGAACAACCTGCTGAACTTTTTCGCGCTGGACAGCCAAAACCCCAGCAGCATCTATAACTGTATCGAAATGGCCTGGAACAACGCCCATGCCGTGCGCGGCAGCCTCTCGTCCGAAGTCTGGGAATGCATTAACACCACCCGTATCGATATCCGCAGCCTGCACGATCAGGGGGTGGATAAAATCGGCATCGACGCGTTTTTCGACTGGGTGAAAGAGCGCGCGCACCTGTTCCGCGGCGCGATGTTCGGCACTCTGCTGCGCAACGACGCCCAGTGCTTTATTCGCCTCGGCACCCTGATCGAACGCGCCTACGCCACCGCGCAGCTGCTCAGCCTGAAAGATCGGCAGTTGAATAGCGACCCCGATCCGGTGCGCGAATATTACCGGCTGGATACGCTGCTGCGGGCCGTCAGCGCCCGCGAAGCCTACCATAGCATCTATCGCCAGCCGATCAGCCGGGAAACCGTGACCGAATTACTGGTGCTGCGGGGGGACGTGCCGCGCTCGCTGCACGCCTGTATCGACGATCTGGTGCAACAGCTGGAAACCATCGGCAGCCAGCGGGCCAAGGTGCCTCATCGCCTGGCCCATCTGCTGCGCGTGGAGCTGCGCTTCAGCACCCTTGACGACATCCTGGCCAAGGGCCTGGAAGCCTACCTGAATGAGTTTATCAGCAAGATCAATGAACTGGCCGACAGCATCCGTCATACCTATCTGGAGGCGCTATGAAACTGACCATCAACCACCTGACCCACTATCACTATGATGAGGAAGTGAAATTCAGCACCCAGTACCTGCGTCTGACCCCCAAGAACTCGGCCCGCCAGCAGATCCGGGAGTGGAAGCTGACGCTTCCCGCCTCGGCCGTCGCCACCACCGACGCCTACGGCAACGTGCTGCACGTGATGACCCTGGACGTTCCGCATCACGACATCACCATCCACGCTCAAGGCGTGGTGGAAATCGCCGATAACGCAGAACAGAGCTATGACGGCGGCGAAGCGGATACCCTGTCGCCGCTGGTGTTCCTGCGCGCCACGCCGCTGACGGAAGCGGATGGCAGCATCCGCGCCTTTGCGCAGCGCTATTATCGGCCGCAGGAGCAGGAAGAGAGCCTGAATACGCTGATGGCGGAATTACAGCTGAAAATGCCGTATACTCCCGGCGCCACGCAGGTTCAGGACACCGCGGCGCAGGCGTTCGCCATGCAAAAAGGGGTGTGTCAGGATCATACCCACGTCTTTCTGGCCTGCTGCCGCAGCCTGAATATTCCGGCCCGCTACGTCAGCGGTTACGTTTATAGTCAGGATACGCAGCATGTGGCCATGCACGCCTGGGCGGAGGTCTGGCTGCACGATCGCTGGCAGGGATTTGATATTACCAATAACACCCGTTTGCTCCATCAGCATCTGTGGCTGGCGGTGGGCATGGACTATCTGGACGCCTGCCCGGTGCGCGGCTCGCGGCTGGGCGGCGGGTGTGAAGAGATGTTTTCCGAGGCTGAAGTACGTCTGTTCGAACGCCAACAGCAGGTGCAGCAGCAACAGTAGATTTTAACGAAAAGGTGCTTTATGACGTACTGTGTGGCCATGCGTCTGTCTGACGGTTTGGTATTTGCTTCGGATTCCCGCACCAATGCCGGTGTCGATCACATTGCAACGTTTAAAAAACTTTATGTTTTTCATGAAGATAATCAACGCGTGCTGGTGATCCAGTGCGCCGGGAATCTGGCCACCACCCAGAGTATCATCAGCCTGCTCAGCGCCCGCATCGAGGCGCAGGAAACGCCCAATCTGCTGCAGGCCGGCACCATGTACCACGCCGCCATGCTGCTGGGAGAAACGGTGCGTGAAGTGATCCACCGCGACAGCCAGGC
This sequence comes from Brenneria corticis, assembly GCF_003115855.1. Taxonomy (GTDB): domain Bacteria; phylum Pseudomonadota; class Gammaproteobacteria; order Enterobacterales; family Enterobacteriaceae; genus Brenneria; species Brenneria corticis. Next base: position 55,217 of record NZ_KZ819095.1, on the reverse strand, counting down.
GCAGCAGAGCGGCAGCAACACCAATTTCGGCTGCAATCTGCTGTTGGGCGGTCAGATCGCCGGCGAGGCGCCAAGGCTGTTCCATATCTATCCTGAAGGCAACTTTATCGAAGCCACCGACGACACGCCCTATTTCCAGATCGGCGAAAGCAAGTACGGCAAACCGATTATCGATCGGGTGCTGAGCATGGATACGCCGCTGGAGCAGGCCATGTGCTGCGCGCTGATCTCCATTGACTCCACCCTGCGCAGCAACCTGTCGGTGGGGCTGCCGCTCGACGTGATGATCTACCGGGCGAACAGCTTCGACACCCGCGAACAGCAGCGTATTACCGAAAATAACCCCTATTTCATCCAAATCCGCAAGGCGTGGTCGGAAGGGCTGCTGAATACCTTTCGCCAACTGCCGCCGTTCCCGGATATAAAATAGTCATCAATAGGTTACGCCTTGGCGGCGCTAACCTCCCGCAGCCAGCCGCAGCGCATTTGCGGCACGGCGATCAGTAGCTGTCGCGTATAGTCGTCCAGCGGCGGCGATAATGTCTCCGCCACCGGCCCCTGGCGGACGATCCGGCCGTGGCGCAGCACCGCCACGCTGTCCGCCACTTCGCGCACCACGTGAAGGTCGTGGGTGATAAACAGGTAAGCCACCCCGGTTTCCCGCTGGATCTGCCGCAATAGCGCCAGCACGTCGCGCGCCACCAGCGGATCGAGCGCCGACGTCGGCTCGTCGCACACGATCAGCTCAGGCTCCGCCGCCAGCGCGCGGGCGATGCACACCCGCTGTTTCTGGCCGCCGGAAAGCGCGCCGGGATAGCGCTCGGCATGCTCGGCGGGTAAGCCGACCCGCTGTAGTAAATCCCGCACCCGCGCGCCGCGTTGGCCGGCGGGCAGATCCGTCAGGCAGGCTATCGCGCGCTCAATCTGCACCCCGACGGTCAAACGCGGATTCAGCGCCGTATCGGGATGCTGATGAATCATTTGCACCGCCTGAAAATGGCGGCGGGTACGCTGCGTCAGGCACGGCGGCAGCGACTCGCCCTGCAAGACGACGTCGCCGCTCTCCGGCGCCAGCAGCCCGCACACCGCGCGGCCCAGCGTCGATTTCCCCGAACCGGACTCGCCGATCACCGCCAGCGTCCGGCCGCGGGTCAGCCGCAGGGACACCGCTTCCAGCACCGGCTGCCGGCCATAGCTGGCGCTGACGCGCCGAATATCCAGCACAACGTCGTCCGACGGCGGCCGCGGCGCTTTGGGTTCCCCCCGCGCCAGCAGCAGCTGGCGGGTATAGTCCTGCGCCGGCTGGGCCAGAATCTGCGCGGTGGCGCCGATTTCCACCTGGCGCCCGCCGCGCAGCACCATGATCCTGTCGCTAAGCTGCGCCACCACCGCCAGATCGTGGCTGATATAGAGCGCGGCGACGCCGGTCAGGCGAATAATGTCCGCTATCGCCCGCAATACGCCCAGCTGCGTGGTGACGTCCAGCGCGGTGGTCGGCTCGTCAAAAATGATCAGATCCGGCCCGGCGATTAGGGCCATGGCGATCATCGCCCGCTGGAGCTGGCCGCCAGACACCTGATGCGGATAACGGCGGAAAAACGCCGCCGGGTCCGGCAGGGAGAGCCGGGCGAACAATTCCAGCGCCCGTTCGGTCGCCTGCCGGCGCGTCAACGCCCGGTGGAGCACCGCCGTTTCGATCACCTGTTCGCCGATCCTGCGCGCCGGATTGAACGCCGCGCTGGCGGACTGGGCCACGTACGCGATGCGCCGGCCGCGCACCTTGCGCAGTTGCCGCTCGGACAAGGCCGCCAGGTCGCTATCCGCAAACCAGATGTGCCCTTGCCGAATGCGCATGCCGTGGCGGCAATGGCCGAGAATGGCCTGTCCGATGGTGGATTTTCCGGCGCCGGACTCGCCAATCAGCCCCAGCACTTCCCCTTGGCGCAGGTTGAAGGAGATATCGTCCACCAGCGTCCGATCGCCGGCCGCCACCTGAAGGTTTTCCACCCGCAATAAATCAGCCATGACGGCCTCCCCGCCAGCTACGCGCGTTGCGGCTGAGCAGCCAGTCCGCCACCAGGTTCAGCGATACCGCCAGCAGCGCAATCGCCGCCCCCGGCACCAGCGCCGCCCAGACGCCGAACAGAATGCCGTCCTTATTATCCCGCGCCAGACCGCCCCAGTCCGCCGTGGGCGGCTGGATCCCCATGCCGAGAAACGACAGCGCGGAGAGAAACAGCAGGATGAAAATAAAGCGCATGGCGAACTCCGCCACCAGCGTGGTCGCCGCGTTGGGCAGGATTTCGCGCCACAGGATCCAGCGCATGGACTCGCCGCGCATGCGGGCGACCTCGATAAACTCCTGCGCGGCGATATCCACCGCCAGCGAACGGGCCACGCGCAGCACCCGCGTGGCTTCAAGCACGCCGAGCACCAGAATGATGATGGCGGTGTTTTTCGGCAGCAGCGCCAGCACCACCAGCGCCAGAATCAACGTCGGGATCGCCATCAGCACGTCATTGACGCGGGAAATCAGCTGATCCGCCCAGCCGCCGCATACGCCGGCCAGGAATCCCAGCAATGTGCCGAGTAAAAACGCCAGCAGCGCCGCCAGCGCCGTTACCGTCAGCGACGTTCGGGTTCCCCAGATCAGGCGGGAAAACAGATCCCGCCCCAGATTGTCCGTTCCCAGCAGCGCCTGTTCCGTCGGGCCGATCCAGGGACCGCCCACAACCTGATCGGCCGGATAGGGCGCAATCCAGGGCGCCAGCGCCGCCAGCAGAATAAAAACGCCCAGCCCCAACAGGCCGAGCAGCGCGGAAGGTTTTAGCGCGGGCATGCGGCAGGCTCCCCTTTTGTTTGCATATTGCACTCTATTCTTCGTTGGGCTGATTCCATTCGGCGGATCACCGGGCATGACGCAGACGGGGATTGGCGATCAGCGCCACCACGTCCGCCAGGAGATTCAACAAGATATAAATCGCCGCCAGCACCAGCGCGCAGCCCTGAATCACCGGCATATCGCGCTTGCTGATGCTGTCGACCATATACTGCCCCAGTCCGGCATAGACGAAGACGTTTTCCACAATCACCACGCCGACCATCAGGTAAGCCAGATTCAGCACGATCACGTTGATGATCGGCCCCCAGGCGTTCGGCAGGACATGGCGCAGCAGGATGGCGGAGGGCGCCAGGCCTTTCAGCAAGGCGGTATCGACATAGGCGGCGTTCTGGGCGTTAATCAGCGCCGCGCGGGTCATATTGCTCATATGCCCCAGCACCGCCAGCAGCAGGGTGACGCCGGGCAGGACTATCGCCGTCAGCCGGGATGATAGCGGCATGCCGGCGCTGACGTTGCTGTTGCTGGGCAGCCACAGCAGGGTGATGGAGAACACCAGGATAAGCAGATAGCCGGAGAAAAATTCCGGCAGCGCCACCGCCGTGCGGGTAAAGATATTCAGCAGTTGATCCAGCCAGCCGCCCTGATAGCGCACGGAGATAAAGCCAATCAGCAGCGCCAGCGGTACGGCGACAGCCGCCGTCCATCCCGCCAGGAACAGCGAATTCTCCAGGCGGTAGGCCAGCACCGGGGCGATGTTCTGCCGGCTGGTAAAGCTCTGCCCGAAATCCCCCCGCACTATCCCGCCCAACCAGGAAAAGTAGCGGGATAGCGCCGGCTGGTCCAATCCCAGCTGCGCATTGAGCGCGTGCACCGCTTCCGGCGTGGCGGACTGCCCCAGGATCGCCGCGGCCGGGTTGCCCGGCAGCAGTTGAATGCCGGCGAAGATCAGCACCGACACCACCGCGAGCATCGCCACGCCGGCCAGCAGCCGACGGGCGATCATCAGCGCCAGCGGAGAGCGGGGAATTAAAAACCGCAAACTACCTATCACCGTCGCATCGCCCGTTTTCAACTCGCCAGCCAGACTTTTTCGGCGGCACGGTTACCGCTCAGCGGGAAGCCGGGGATGGCGTGGAAACCTTTGACCTTATTGTTGCAGGCGTCCAGCGTATCGGCATACAGCGGGATGATTTCGCTGCCTTTTTCCACCAGCATCACCTGAATATCGTGGTAAATCTGCCGGCGTTTGTCCTCGTTCTGTTCACCGCGCGCCGCCTGCACCAGCTGATCAAACGCCGGCTCATGCCACAACGATTCGTTCCACGGCGCCTTGCTGGTAAACACCAGGGACAGTAACGCATCCGCCGTCGGACGCATCGACCAGTTGGAAGAGACGAACGGTTTCTTCATCCAGACGTTATCCCAGAAGGCATCGTCCGGCACGCGCTCCACCGTCAGCGGAATGCCGGCGCGCTGCGCGGAGGCCTGATAGAGCTGGCCGGCGTCCACCGCGCCGGGAAAGCCGGCATCCGCCACCGACAGCACCAGCGGACCTTTGAAGCCCGCTTTTTTCCAGTGAAACTGGGCTTTTTCCGGATCGTAAGGACGCTGCGGAATGTCTTTGGCGAAATAGCGGTTCGACGGAAAAATCGGGTTGTCGTTGGCGACGCTGGCGTAACCGCCCAGCACGGTATCGACGATTTGCTGGCGATCGATGGCGTATTTCAGCGCCAGACGGCCGTCCAGCGAGTCGAACGGCGCCACGTTGCCCAGGCCGGGGAAGGTGAAAATAAAGCCGTCGCGCGTACGCAACAGTTGCAGGTTGGGCATCCTTTCGATGCGGCTGACAACGCGCGGATTGACGCGGTTGATAATGTGCGCCGAGCCGCTCACCAGCGCCGCCACGCGGGCGGTGGAGTCGTTCATCGCCAGCGTTTCCACCGAATCCACGTGGCCGCGTTCGCTGTTCCAGTGATTCGGGTTACGCTTAACCAGCGTGCGCACCCCCGGCTGGAAGCTCTCCAGAATAAAGGCCCCGGTGCCGATGCCTTTATCAAAGGATTCATTTTCCGCGGTAATGGCGAAGTGAACGTCGCTCAGCAGCGCGATAAACTCCACGTTCGGTTCGCTCAGGCGAATGGTGACCGCATGGGCGCCGGTCGCTTCCAGCGAGGTTACCGGGTCCAGATAGCCTTTTACCGATGAGCTGGACTGCTCGCCGCGGTGGTGATTGAGGGAGTAGACCACGTCTTTCGCCGTCAACGAGCGCCCATCGTGGAACTGCACCCCGGAGCGGATGTTCAGGATCCAGGTGCGGCCGCCTTCCGCGCTGGACCAGGACTCCGCCAGCGACGGGATCAGCTCGCCCTTTTCGTCAACCTCGACCAGGTTGTTAAACAGCTGGGAGCCGACGAAATACATATAGGTTTCAAACCAGAAAGCGGGGTCGAGACGGTCGGTGCTGGAGGCGTTGTCCACCCCGATAATCAGATGCCCGCCTTTGCGCGGGGCGTCGTTGCCTTCCGCTCCCCACGCATAGCCCAGAGGCCAACCGGCGGTCGCGGCGGCGACGGAGACAGCGCAGGCACCCTTGATAAAATGACGACGATTCATGATATTTATTCCTTTCGTTATCCCACCGTTGCCGATGGCTTTTTTCTTCTTCGCTGCGGTCAATCCATTTAAGATTTATGCCTGCAACAGTAGCGTGCGCCCGCCCTATTCCGCCGTCCGACATCGAAACCCGTTACGCCATGCGTATAGCTCGTTGCGCGAACTGAAAAACGGTGCGCTCACCTTAGTGAAAAAACGTTTGGATGTCTAGATGCCTTTATAGCCAAAACGTCATCAAAGGGCGCGATGCCGCGCGCGCCAGGGCTTAGCGAATTCCCGGCATTTTATTGTTGTTTTTTGTACAAGAGTGAATTATCTACGACACTCGATTTTCTTTGCTCTACGTCAAAAAAATGGTGATACGCAGGCGCAAAATTCAATATATAGTGTCTATCATATAAATGATGAACTATATATAGTGCTTATCCACAATATCTTCCACAGCCCCCCGCAGCCCTTGCGCGCCGCGGTTTCCCCCTGTGGATAACATTGACTGAGGAAAAAAACGTGAAACCAGTAGTGATTAAACGGGATGGCTGCCAGGTACCTTTTGATGAAGTACGCATCAAAGAAGCCGTCGAGCGAGCGGCGCAGGCCGCCGGCATCGACGACGCGGACTACTGCGCAACCGTAGCCTGTGCAGTCGCTCAACAAATGCAGGATAAACGACGCGTCGATATTCGGGACATCCAGAACGCGGTCGAAAACCTGTTGATGTCCGGCAAATACAAACAATTGGCGCGTACCTATATTGAATATCGCCACGATCGCGACGTCGCGCGCGAGCGTCACGGCCGGCTGAATCAGGAGATCCGCGGGCTGGTGGAACAGAGCAATATGGCCTTGCTGAACGAAAACGCCAACAAAGACAGCAAAGTCATTCCCACCCAGCGCGATCTGCTGGCGGGGATCGTCGCCAAGCACTACGCCAAACAGTACATTCTGCCGCGCGACGTGGTGCTGGCCCATGAGCGCGGCGAGATTCACTATCACGATCTCGATTACTCCCCCTTCTTCCCGATGTTCAACTGCATGCTTATCGATCTGGGCGGCATGCTGACCAAGGGATTTAAAATGGGGAACGCGGAAATCGAGCCGCCGAAGTCGATTTCCACCGCCACGGCGGTCACCGCGCAGATTATCGCCCAGGTCGCCAGCCATATTTACGGCGGCACCACCATTAACCGTATTGATGAAATTCTGGCGCCGTTCGTCGCCGCCAGCCATAAAAAACATCAGGCCGTGGCGCGGGAATGGCACATTCCCGATGCGGAAGGCTATGCCCGCACCCGGACGGAAAAAGAGTGCTACGACGCCTTCCAGTCGCTGGAATACGAGGTGAATACGCTGCATACCGCCAACGGCCAGACGCCGTTCGTCACCTTTGGCTTCGGGCTGGGCACCAGTTGGGAGTCCCGGCTGATCCAGGAGTCCATTCTGCGCAACCGCATCGCCGGGCTGGGTAAAAACCATAAAACGGCGGTGTTCCCCAAACTGGTATTCGCCATTCGCGACGGGCTGAACCACAAGCCTGCCGATGCGAATTACGACATCAAGCAGCTGGCGCTGGAATGCGCCAGCAAGCGCATGTATCCCGATATCCTCAATTACGATCGGGTGGTCGAGGTTACCGGCTCCTTTAAAACGCCGATGGGCTGCCGCAGTTTCCTCGGCGTCTACGAAGAGGACGGCGAACAAATCCACGACGGCCGCAATAACCTGGGGGTGATCAGCCTGAACCTGCCGCGTATCGCGCTGGAAGCCGAGGGCGACGAGGTCCGCTTCTGGACGCTGCTCGACCAGCGCCTGGCGTTGTCGAAAAAGGCGCTGATGACGCGTATCGCCCGGCTGGAAAACGTGAAGGCCCGCGTGGCGCCGATTCTGTATATGGAAGGCGCCTGCGGCGTGCGCTTGAAAGCGGACGACAGCATTGCGGATATCTTCAAGAACGGCCGCGCGTCTATTTCGCTGGGCTACATCGGGCTGCATGAGACCATTAACGCGCTGTTCGGCAATGAGGTTCACGTCTTCGACAATGCGCAGCTGCGTGAAAAAGCCGTCGCCATCGTCGCCCGTCTGAAAGCCGCCACCGAGCAGTGGAAAAAAGAGACCGGCTACGGCTTCAGCCTGTACAGTACGCCAAGCGAAAACCTGTGCGACCGCTTCTGCCGGCTGGATACCGCCGAGTTCGGCATTATTCCGGGCGTAACGGATAAAGGCTACTACACCAACAGCTTCCATCTGGACGTGGAGAAGAAGGTCAATCCGTACCAAAAAATCGATTTTGAAGCCCCCTACCCGCCGCTGGCCAACGGGGGGTTCATCTGCTACGGCGAATATCCGAACCTGCAACATAATCTGAAAGCGCTGGAAGACGTGTGGGATTACAGCTATCGCCACGTCCCTTATTACGGCACCAACACGCCGATCGACGAGTGCTACGAATGCGGCTTCACCGGTGAATTCGAGTGTACCAGCAAGGGCTTCACCTGCCCGAAATGCGGCAATCACGACTCGGCCCGCGTCTCCGTCACCCGTCGGGTGTGCGGCTATCTCGGCAGCCCGGACGCCCGGCCGTTCAACGCCGGCAAACAGGAAGAGGTTAAACGGCGCATCAAACACCTGGCCAACGGGCAGTTGGGTTAACCGCGCCGGGCCGCGCTACAACGCGGCCCTACTCCTTATCAAACGGCCTTTACGCAGATGAATTACCATCAGTATTACCCCGTTGACGTGGTCAACGGCCCCGGAACGCGCTGCACCCTGTTTGTTTCCGGGTGCGTGCATCAATGCCCCGGCTGCTACAACAAAAGCACCTGGCGGCTTAATTCCGGCCAGCCGTTTACGGCGGAACTGGAAGATCGGATCATCGCCGACCTCCAGGACACAGAGATACCCCGGCAGGGCCTCACCCTGTCCGGCGGCGATCCGCTCCATCCGCAAAACGTACCCGACGTTCTGCGCCTGGTAAAACGGGTGCGCGCGCAATGTCCCGGCAAGGATATCTGGCTGTGGACGGGCTATGTGCTGGCGGAGCTGACCGAGGAACAGCGGCAGGTGGCGTCCCTGATCAATGTGCTGGTGGACGGCAAATTCGTTGAGGATCTCAAAGATCCGGCGTTAATCTGGCGCGGCAGCAGCAATCAGGTTATTCACTACCTGCGCTGACAGCCGCGCGGCGGCTACAAAGGCGTTGTCCGCTTGGCCAGCGAACGCAGCTGGTCGGACTCCAACACCGCCACCTTCGCTTTCGGCTGTGGCGAAAACGCCTGATTCAATAAGGCCTGCGCCACGGTTTTCCCCTCTATCGCCCGCCATTTCGCCGGAAAAAAGCGAAAGAGCGGCGCGATCAGGCTCTCCAGAGGACGATGGTTTTCCCTTTCCCCCACAAGCAGCGAGGGGCGGGCCAAGGTCAGATGTTGCCATCCCTGCTGGCGCAGGGACTTCTCGGCCGCGCCTTTGACCCGCGAATAAAAGAAAGGCGACGTCGCGTTGGCGTTGAGCGAACTGACCACCAGCAGATGTTTCGCCCCCAATGCCAGCGCGGTTTTCGCCCCCTCCACCACCAGCGTGTAATCCACATAGCGGAACGCCTGTTTACTCCCCGCGGCCTTTAGCGTCGACCCCAGGCAGCAAAAGGCGATATCGATGGGGGAAGTCAGTTGAGAAAGCGCCGCGGCGAGATCGGGGTTATGGGGATTCACCACTTTTTCGGCAGGAGGCAACGGCTTACGGGTGGGTGCGTAAATCGTTTCAACCCGGTGATTGGCCTTTAAAAGCTGCAACAGTTCATTGCCTACCAGCCCCGTCGCCCCTAATAGCAATACCCGGCTCATATATCCTCCTGTGGTTATCTATGTTTTTAATATCATGGCGTCATGCCCGGTGCGTTGCCAATAGCGTTTCTTCCCAAAACCCAGCGCGTTGTCCGTCATTTTCAGTTCGGTCAGCCGCAAGCGCCACACCGGCGCCCCGGAGGCTCTGGCGACCGGGAAACGCGCGTTATACCGCGCCCGCGCCTGCCGTTCGTCCTCCCCTTGCAATAACTCGGCCTGCGCGCGGAACTGCACCCCTTTAATCAGCAAAACGCTTTTCGGCTGGCCGCTGACCGCTCCGGCGACCCGCGGCTGCCGCGACATCAGCTCGCCATGACGAGTGTGCGGCTCCGTCATCAGATAAAAAGCCACCTGCTGTTCGTCATAAGTGTAGAAGCAACTGGCGCACCATAAATCCGAATTATCGCCCACGCACAGCGTCAGTACGTGCAGCTTCTTCAAATAACGGGAGATGGCTTTAAGGTCGTTTTCTGTTTCCACCTATCCTCCTGCCGTACGTTGGCATTTCAGTTAACCTTCTGAACATAGGTATCCTGCGGCGCCAGTAAACGCCCTTCGGCGGAGCGGGGCGCCATCGCCGGCAGGGGCTTGCCGGTCTGTCGCTCCAGCAGCCGGGAGTGCGCTTCACCCGGTTCAAACAGATGCCGCTCTCCCCACTGGCGCAACACCACCACCAGCGGGAAAAGCTGAGCGCCTTTAGGGGTCAGCACATATTCCTGATATGCCGAGCCGTCGGACGCCGGCCGCACCGCCAGAATATCCTCTTCCACCAGACGGCGCAGACGATCGGTAAGAATATTGCGCGCCACCCCCAGACTACGCTGAAAATCGCCGAAACGCCGACGATCGTCGAACGCATCGCGAATAATCAGCATCGACCACCGATCGCCGACCACATCCAGCGCACGCGCCACCGGGCACGCATCCTCTTTCATACTTTTGCGTTTCACCATCGGTCTCTTATCCCGTTTCCGTCTTATCAAACCCTGCGCCAGCCGGCTGATTTTTCACTGGCGTCATAATTTCTAGTTGCATTTTAAAACCACCATCCTTAGGCTGCAATCAGTTGCATTTTGAAACTCATTGTTATGCGGAATAGTATCATGACCACAGAAAACCGTATCGCCGTCTCACCCCTGCCCGCCCCCATGCCGCGGCTGATGGTTCTTTTACTGGCCGCCGCCTGCGGGCTAAGCGTGGCGAACGTCTATTATGCGCAGCCGCTGTTAGACGCGCTGTCGGCGGATTTCGGCATCGGCACCGCGGCGATCGGCGGCGTCATGACCGCCACCCAGGTCGGCTGCGCGCTGGCGTTACTGCTGCTGGTGCCGTTGGGCGATCTCGTCAACCGACGCCATTTAATGTTAGCCCAGCTTGGCGCCCTGACGGCGGCGCTGATCGCAGTGGCGCTGGCGACCACGCCGCTTTATTTACTGGCCGGCATGCTGGCCGTAGGAATGCTGGGCACCGCAATGACCCAAGGGCTGATCGCCTATGCCGCGACCGCGGCGGCGCCGCAGGAGCGCGGACGCGTTGTCGGCGCGGCGCAGGGCGGCGTGGTGATCGGGCTGCTGCTGGCGCGCGTTATGGCGGGCATTATCGCCGACTTAGCGGGCTGGCGCGGCGTGTATCTCTTTTCCGCCCTGCTGATGCTATTGCTGGCCGTCGCGCTGTGGCGCGCGCTGCCGCATCAGGCCCGGCCGGCGCAGCGCTCATCCTATCCGGCGATGCTGCTCTCTATGCTGGCATTGCTGCGCGAGGAGCGCACGTTGCAGATACGCGGCGTCATCGCTTTACTGATGTTCGCCGCCCTGAACATCTTCTGGAGCGCGCTGGTATTGCCGCTGAGCGCCGCGCCTTATTATCTTTCCCACACCGCGATCGGCGCCTTTGGTTTGGTGGGCGTACTGGGCGTGCTGGCCGCCGTCAAGGCGGGCGACTGGGCGGATAAAGGACGGGGGCAATGGGTCAGCGGAGGCGCCCTGTTATTGCTGCTGGCGGCGTGGCTGCCGCTGGGGCTGACCCCCTATTCGCTGTATGCGTTGACCGTCGGCATTATCGCGCTGGATCTCGGCGCTCAGGCGATTCACGTCGCCAACCAAAACATGATTTTCAACACCCGCCCGGATGCCCATAGCCGCTTGGTGGGGTGTTATATGCTGTTTTACAGCGTTGGCAGCGGACTGGGCGCGATGGCGGCGACCATGGTTTATGCCTCCGCCGACTGGGCGGGCGTCTGCCTGCTCGGCGCCGCGGTCAGCCTGTCGGCGTTGGTTTTCTGGGGCGTTACCCTGAGCAGGATGCCGGTTTCCGCGCCATCGCGATCTTAACGCGGTTTTTTATCCCGCTTAGCCGGTTTTTGAGCGGAATGCTTAGCGGCTGCGCTATTTTTACCGCCCGGCGCCGCTTTTTTAGCGACGGATTTATCGACGGCGGGCGGCGCGGTAAAGCGGGTCAGCGCTGGGCGGCCGGCGCCCTTCGCCCCCGCTCCCGCGCGTTCTCCCGGCGCGGCGGCGGGGATCAGGCAGCCGGGCCGGTTGCCGATCAGCCGCTTCATCCCCATGGCGCTCAGGGCGTCGCGGATCAGCGGCCAGTTCGCCGGATCGTGATAGCGCAGCAGCGCCTTATGCAGCCGGCGCTGGCGCTCGCCCCGCGGCACCACCACGTCCTCGCTCTTGTAATCCACCTTGCCGAGCGGATTCTTGCCGCTGTAATACATGGTGGTGGCGTTCGCCAGCGGGGAAGGATAAAAGTTTTGCACCTGATCCAATCGGAAACGGTTCTCTTTCAGCCACAGCGCCAGATTGACCATATCCTCATCCCGGGTGCCCGGATGCGCGGCGATAAAATAGGGGATCAGATACTGCTGTTTTCCCGCCTGTTGCGAATAATCGTCAAAAAGCTGCTTGAAACGGTGATAGCTGCCCATTCCGGGCTTCATCATTTTCGACAGCGGCCCGGCTTCGGTGTGTTCCGGGGCGATCTTCAGATATCCCCCGACGTGATGCTCGGCCAGCTCCTTGATATAGCGCGGATCTTCCACCGCCAGATCGTAACGGACGCCGGAAGCGATAAGGATTTTCTTGATCCCTTTCAGGCCGCGCGCGCGCCGGTAAAGTTTAATGGTCGGCTCATGGTTGGTATCCATATGCGGACAGATTGCCGGATAAACGCAGGAAGCCCGCCGGCAGCTCTGCTCGGCGCGCGGCGACTGGCAGCGCAGCATATACATATTCGCCGTCGGGCCGCCCAGATCGGAGATCACGCCGGTAAACCCCGGCACGTTATCGCGGATCTCCTCGATCTCTTTGACGATGGACGCTTCCGAGCGGCTCTGGATAATCCGCCCCTCATGCTCGGTGATCGAACAGAAGGAACAGCCGCCGTAACAGCCGCGCATAATATTGATCGAAAAGCGGATCATATCGTAGGCCGCAATCACCGCCTTACCGTAGGAAGGATGCGGAACGCGCTGAAACGGCAGCGCGAACACCGCGTCCATCTCCTCGGTAGAGAGCGGGATCGCCGGCGGATTAATCCACACGTAACGGTCGCCGTGCTTTTGCATCAATGCCCTGGCGCAGCCGGGATTGGTTTCATGATGTAATATCCGCGACGCATGGGCGTACATCACCTTATCGCCTTTCACTTTTTCAAATGACGGCAACAGCACGTAGGTTTTTTCCCACGGCTTGGGTCTGGGCGCCCGCACGGTAATCGGCTGAGCCGCTTCCGCTGCGGGAACCTCCCCCTCGGAGCAGGGCAAATCCTCGCCGTAGGGATTGATAATCGGTTCGATGCGGCCGGGCTTATCGAGCCGGGTGGAGTCAACCCCCGTCCAGCCGACCAGCGCCGTTTTACGCATCACCGCAGTATTGCGCACATCGTGGATAGCGCTTATCGGCTCACCCGCCGCCAGCCGGTGCGCCACCTCCGCCAGCGGCCGCTCGCCGTTGCCGTAGATCAGCATGTCCGCCTTGGCGTCCACCAGCACCGAGCGCCGCACGGTATCGGACCAGTAATCATAGTGGGCGATGCGCCGCAGGCTGGCCTCAATGCCGCCGAGGATCACCGGAACATCGTTATAGGCTTCCTTACAGCGCTGGCTATACGCCAGCGTCGCGCGATCCGGCCTTTTCCCGCCGATATTGCCGGGGGTATAGGCGTCGTCATGACGTAACTTGCGGTCCGCGGTATAGCGGTTAATCATCGAATCCATATTCCCGGCGGTGACGCCGAAAAACAGATTGGGCTTGCCGAGGCGCATAAAATCGTTTTTCGACGTCCAGTCAGGCTGCGCGATGATACCGACGCGAAACCCCTGCGCTTCCAGCAGCCGCCCGACTATCGCCATGCCAAAACTCGGATGATCGACATAGGCGTCGCCGGTCACCACGATCACATCGCAGCTGTCCCACCCCAGTTTCTCCATCTCCTGGCGCGACATGGGAAAAAACGGCGCGGTGCCGTAACACTCGGCCCAATAACGCGGGTACGAGAACAGGGTTCGTTCGGGCTGGATCAGGCTGGTCGGCATAGAGGTTCTTCGTTGTCGGAAAATGCCCCGGATAACGTTTGCTGGCCGCTTAACCGGGAAATGGGTGCGGAATTATACGCGGACCGCAATAACGCTGCAGGCCGAAATAACGCCGGTATGCGGCGGATCAAGATTTTTTGCCGGAAAGCGCGTTTAGAGGTGGGGAATAGTTTATTACGCCAGGGGCGTCTTTGCTAAATCTCGACCGTAATAACAAGCGTGAAATGTATTTTATGTGATATAGGCTTCATACCAATAATGAATGTTCGATTCACCTCACAGAAAAATAATAAAAATGCTCGGCAGTATTACCATGTTTTTCTTTATTACCAGTCTAATAATTTTTCTCGGTATTACCTCGGCGAGAGGATAGTTATGGCTATTATCGAGACCATCGAATCGCAAGAGCCGGACAACGCCATCACACGTATCCTGCAGAGGATTTCATGCGAACCTGCCCATCGGATGGTGCTCTATAAAATGCTGTCACTTTGCGAAACCGCTCGCTCGGCCGTCGAGATCGAGCAGGCACTGCTTTCCTATCCCGAAATGAAAGTGGTGCTGCAGCCGCCGTCAGTACTGCTGGCATGGCTGGCGCAGGCGGGGGGTATTGAGCAGCTTGCGGGGGAGGATTCGGCGCCGCTATGGCGTACCACTCCGGCTGGCAGGCATGTGGTTCGACGTGAGCACCCCACCGCACGACTGACCCGCTTGCTGGCTCAGGAACCGGTTTACCGTCCCCTCTATCTGCAGGTTCTGCAAGCCTGTGTGGTCCCAAAAACCAAAACCGGGATCGATGCAATGCTGCGGGATAATCCGCTGTTTGAGCATTCCAGAGTATATGCCAGCTATTTTATCGAGGCGCTGGAACAGGCGGGGGGGCTTGAATGGAACGATGGATGGCAGACCACCCGCAGCGGAATAAAAGTAATCGACGAGAATAATTATCCTGACTGATATCTAACCTATTTCCGATTTCTGTTTTTGGTGTAGGAAACATTCACTATAAAAATAACAGAGAGAAGCATATGGAACAGTCGGTACTCAGTAGAAGAGATTTTTTCAAGGCAACGGCCATAACCGGCGTTGCCGGAGTGCTCGGGGGTTCACTGTGTGATGGACTGATCCCGCGTGTAACCGCGGCAACTCAGCCTGAGGCGGAAACGCCGGTCACGACGAAAATCGTCAAGACGAACTGCAGAGCCTGTATTCATAACTGCGGCGTGCTGGCCCATGTCAGAAACGGCCGGGTGATAAAGCTGGAAGGTAACCCGGAATATCCCATGTCCAAGGGCGCTATATGCGCCAAAGGTCTTGCGGGCATAGCGGCCCTTTACCATCCCAATCGTAATAAATATCCGATGCTGCGCGTAGGGGCGCGCGGGGAAAATAAATGGAAGCGCATCACCTGGTCCGAGGCAATTGACACTATCGCCAAAAAACTGATGGAAACCCGAGAGAAATATGGCGCGGAAACCGTTTTCGGCTCTACCGGCGGCGGCGGCAATCCCGAGTTTTTCAGCGTTCAACGGTTTTGCAACGCGTTCAATACGCCGAACTGGTTTGAACCAGGCTGCGCCCAGTGCTACCTGCCGCGAACGCTCGCTTTTGGACTGATGTATGGTGGTCCAGATACCAGTATTGCAGATTCGAAAAGTCTGGAGATTTACAACCCCGATACTGAAATGAAGACGCTGGTGATGTGGGCGACCAATGCCTCCTATAGCAGCCCGGCGGGAGGAGGACGCGCGGTGAATGAGCTGCGCGCCAAAGGGGTGCGTACCGTGGTCATCGACCCGCGGTTCACCCCTGATGCCGCCAAAGCCGATATCTGGCTGCCGATCCGGCCGGGTACCGACGTAGCGCTGATGCTGGCCTGGATCCGATATATTTTGGCCCACCAGCGTTATGATGAGGAATTTATCACCCGCTGGACCAACCTGCCGTTCCTGGTAAACACCCGGACCCGGATGCTGCTGCGAGCCAGGGATCTGACGCCAGACGGCGAGCCTGACGTCTATGTAGTCTGGGATGGCAAAAGCAATTCCGCTCGGCCGCTTCCTTACCCCTGGGACGATAAACTGGAGCCGGCGCTGGATGGCGAATTTACCGTTAATGGCGAGGTGTGTAAAACCGGCTTCCGCCTGCTGAAGGAAAGGGTGGAACCCTATAGTCTGGATAAAGCGGCTGAAATTTGCTGGCTTGACGTGGAGAAAATCACCAAAGCGATCGAACTTTATCTACAGGGACCCGGTGGCATTTCGCTTGGCGTAGCGACCGATCAAAATGAAAATTCGGTACAGGCCGCCATGGGGGCGGTGTTACTCAATTCGTTAATGGGGAATGTGGAGAAACCGGGTGCGCTGATGCAACGTTTCCCTTCGAGCGGCGTCGCCCCCTTTGATACCTATATCGTGCCGACGGCCAGGAAGCTGCTTTCGGAAGAGCAGTTGAATAAACGGCTGGGCGGTATCGAATATAAAGGACTGCTACAGTGGTGGGCCGCGCATCCCTCAAGCGTGCAGGACGCCATTCTGACCGGCAAGCCTTATAGGCCGCGGGTGTGGCTCGAGCGTTCCGGCAACAAGCTGGCCATGCAGGGCAATGCCTCATCCTGGCTGCCGGCGATTGAACAGATGGATTTCATCGTCCATATGTATATGTATCCCACCTCGTTCTCGGTTTATGCCGATATTCTGCTGCCCGCCGCCGAGTGGCTGGAAACCGATATGCTGGTGGAGTCGCTCAATACCGTGTTTGCCAGACAAGCCGTCACCCATATTTGGGAGACGGAGAATGAGACATTGTTCTGGGCCAAACTGGCCAAACGCTGTGCGCAACTGGGGCATGAGAATTGCCAGAGGGCATTCGATGCCGAATTCATGGGCGAGGATTTACCCTATTGGGAGACGATGGAGGAACTGCTGGATGCCCGGCTGGCCCCCCTGAATATTTCCTGGGCGGAGTTCATTGACAAAGTCCCTTACGAATTCCTGCCCTATCAGCAGTGGTGGCGTTATTTCGTCTACCGGCAGATTGATCCCCATACCGGCCAGCCCACTGGATTCGACACGCCCTCAAAGAAACTTGAACTGTACGGCGAGGTTTTCATCACCCTAGGGCGAACCGGTGAGCCTTACAGCACCTATAAATTACCGCCGGCATCAAAAGACTACGATCCGCTGCCGTATTACGTTGAACCTGCCGAAAGCCCCAACCAGGAGATTGCGAAAAAATACCCGTTGGTTATGACTAACGGACGCCTGCCGATTTTCCATCACGGCACGTTAAGAAATTCGCCGTTTATCCGGGAAATTTATCCGGTAGCTGAAATCTGGATTAATCCGGTCACGGCGGGCGAGCGAGGCGTGGCGCAGGGGGACTGGGTGTGGATCGAATCACTGCGTGGCAAAATCAGGGCCAAAGCCCGCGTCACCGAAGGGATCCCGCCGCGGATAGTTTATATGGAACGGTTCTGGAATCCCGAAACGCTAAATACGCCTACGCAGGGCTGGCGCGAAATGAACGTTAACATGCTCACGAAAAACGATGCCCCTTTCAACGATGTCGTCGGTACATACACGCTGCGGGGATTTCAGGTCAACGTGTCGAAGGCGGATGGCGCGCCCGCCGGTATCTGGCAGAAGCCGAAAGACTTTACACCCTGGCTGCCGCAACCGTCCGATCCGACGAAATCAGTGGAGTTCTAGCTATGGTGCAAAAAACATTGGTTATCGATCTGGATCGCTGCATTGGCTGCTATGCCTGTGAGGTCGCCTGCAAGCTGGAGAACGGCGTCGCGCTGGGCGTGTTTTACAATAAGGTCCTGACCGTGGGACCCAGCGGCACGTTTCCGGATCTGGAACAATACTTCCTGCCCACCGTCTGTCAGGGATGTACGGACCCGCCCTGCGTGAAAGTGTGCCCTACCGGGGCGTCGTACAAGACCGACGATGGGCATGTCCTGATCAACAAGGAAACCTGCATCGGCTGCCGGTATTGCATGATGGCCTGTCCGTATGGGGCGCGCTCTTATAATGAGGAGACCCATGTGGTGGAAAAATGCACGCTTTGCAACCATTTGGAAGCCGTCGGTGAACAGCCCGCGTGCGTAAAAGCCTGCTGCGGCAATGCACGCTTCTTCGGCGACATCGACGACCCGGACAGCAATGTCGCCAGGGTGCTCAAGGAAGCGGGAAGCGATAACGTGCATGCCCTGCCTGACGTGGGGAATCATCCTTCGGTTCGCTATATCTTGCATCGCCAGACGGCCCTATGGCGGGAAAATCAACCGGTCGACGCCTGGAGGAACAGACAAAACGGGTAGCGAATGGGCACTGGTGTTCTTCACGGCGTTTGGCGATCGGTGGTCTGTTCGGTGTTTTCGCCAGGGCAGTTGTGTTTAGAGTGCGGATGTTCAATCCGGGCGCTTTATAGCATTTTTTCTGATTGGCTGAATGGCAAGCGCTTAGTTACGGGAGCTGGCGAAGTCCGGGAGAGCATATCCGCCCGGACCGCCAGTGGTGTCGTCATCGGAAAGCGGGTGGATCATATGCGGGAATACGCTGCGCTCATAACCAATCGTGAAAATTTATACCGATTACTGGGGCGTCTCTACCAGGCCGAAGTGGATAAGTCCTTGCTTGGCCGGATGGTGGAACTGGGTTTCCCCGCCGAGTGCGACGAACCCGAACTGAGCGGGGGATATCATATGCTTGCGGCTTATCTGCAAAATTCCGGCCCGGATCCCTTGACCGACCTGGCGGTAGACTATGCGGCGGTTTTCCTGGGGGCGGGCATTGCCGAGGGCACTGTCGCCTACCCCTACGAATCGGTTTATACCAGCCCGGAGCGGCTGGTCATGCAGGATGCCTGGGAGCAAGTGGTGTCATTATACCAGGCTAAAGGATTGAACAAGGCCGGGGTACTGGATATCCCGGAAGATCACATCGCCCTGGAATTTGAGTTTATGGCGACCCTGTGCCGCGATAGTGGGCAGGCCGTTGCCGCACTGGACCTGCCGGGCGTTTCCGCCAGCCTGCGGGAACAGCAGAGGTTTCTTGCGCAACACCTGCTGAATTGGGTTCCTGCGTTCTGTGCCGACATCCAGAAGTGCGCTAAAACGGACTTTTATAAGGCTATTGCGTGTATCACCAATGGCTATTTACGCCTTGAGCAGATCCTTATTGAGGATTTGATCCACGCAGTGGGGGATTATCGTTCGTAGGCCGTCCAGCTTAGCCCTGTCTCGGCCCGTAAGGCGGTTAATCCGGTGTCCTTATGGCGTATTTAGGCATCAACGCGTCTGAATCGGGATTTAAGGCGGCGGCCGTCACCGCACGGACGCCGGCGACCATAAAGCGGGCCGACTATGATGAATCAAGCTCAAGCCGGAGGCGATACGACACCCGGCTTATCGCCATCAATCGTCATCGTCCGGGAACGTTGTACTCATTACCGGCATGCGGCGTCAACCTGCTCGCGCTGCTCCTCGGCCTGCCCGGTTGGGGCGATAAAACTGTCTGAAAACTATCCCCTATTGTCGCCGATGGTTTGTACGGCGTGCGGCGCCTGTGCCGCCGAATGCTCAATGGACGCGATAGCGTTGCAAACGCCTACCGACCGCGCGCTGGCCGCGGACATCGCCGTGACGGCCAGCCGCTGCGGCACGGTCACGCTTGCCTGTAAACAGGCGGCAAATGTATCGCCGAAGTATCTGTCCGTCTCCTGCCTCGCACGCCTCGATCCATCTTTGCTGCTCCAGGCGCCCGCCAACGGCGCTCTGGAGATCAGAATGTTCACAAATGATTGCGGCAGGTGCCCCGCGGGGAATATGACTGCCCACTTGCACACCATGAAAGCCAAGGCCGAGGAAGTTGCCATGGCGCTTGGTGTTAGCCTGCGGATTTCGGTCGATATCTCCGCATCGGATATTGATTTTTCCCGCCGAGCCTGGTTCACCAAATTGCTTGGCAAAGGAAATGGCCTCGAAGGGACGATAACCGTTGCGACAACATTCCGTGACGTTGCTTCCGACCCTGGCGAAACCGCCGTCCGGCCGACGGAAAAGCGCCGGCGTTTCGTCGCATCTTTACGTTCGCTGGCCGAGCGGTGGGAGGGAACCATCAGCAATACCACCGCACTATTCCCCTCCCCTGAACTTGATACGGAGCGGTGCGTCGGATGCGCGCTGTGTGCCGACTGTTGCCCGACCGGCGCGCTGGCGTCCGAAAACGACGCCGGGATGCTGCGTATCACCTATAATACCGCTGCCTGCACCGCCTGCGGCCTGTGCGTCGATGTGTGCTACCGCCAGGCGATCGCCTTTTATCCGGCTGGCGATATCGGCAGCATTCTTGCTCCCGAGCCGCGAATACTGATAGAACGACGCGTAAACAACGACCTTTTGTCATCCTGCGAAGACAAAATAAGCGCTCTTTTAGGGACGCAGATCTACCGTACGTAGCCAATTGACAGGGAGCAGCGCACGCTGGCCGCGGGGTTTGCCAATCGCGTAGAAGATGTCGGCACGGCTACTTCGGGCAGATTATCGAGCACAATATGGCTTTCCCCCCAGTAATGGAAATAATACCGACCAGCCGCCATAACAACCGCGTATGATATTGATCGAAAAGCGGATCATATCGTAGGCCGCAATAATCGCCTTACCGTAGGAAGGATGCGGAATTATACGCGGACCACAATAACGCCGCTGGCCGGAATAACTCCTGCATGCGGCGGATCAAGCTTTCCGCCGGAAACCGCGCCTAAAGGTGGGGAGTAGTTTATTACGTCTAAGGGTGTCTTTGCTAAATCTCCATCGTCGTGATGGCGTTGTTTTCGATAACGCGGAAATTATCGGGTTTATCCCCACAGATATGGGGAACGCGGCGGCATAGTCAGGCAGAGCCACCATTCGATCGGTTTATCCCCGCTGACGCGGGGAATACGTTCGACAGCCTGATCCTGCTCTCGTTTACTGCGGTTTATCCCCGCTCGCGCGGGGAACACGCGCGTTGTCAACTGAGTGAGCGAATTCTGACCGGTTTATCCCCGCTCACGCGGGGAACACTGATGTTGTTGTGAGAGCCAGGGAATATACTGCGGTTTATCCCCGCTCGCGCGGGGAACACTATACAGTGGTCGTTGGTCGGTATACGGAACACGGTTTATCCCCGCTCGCGCGGGGAACACTCACGAACAAATACCCGCGCGCGTAAGTTGTCCGGTTTATCCCCGCTCGCGCGGGGAACACGATGAGACCTGATTTAGTTAGAATTTTATAGGCGGTTTATCCCCGCTCGCGCGGGGAACACGCCCTATTATGCGGTCGCGTTGATTGCGTGCGCGGTTTATCCCCGCTCGCGCGGGGAACACTTTTACTAAGGTTGAAAATTTGGGAGACATACCGGTTTATCCCCGCTCGCGCGGGGAACACAATAAAAATTAGGGTGATTAATAACACCGTATCGGTTTATCCCCGCTCACGCGGGGAACACAGGCGAACATTATCGGTATATACTGTGATAGACGGTTTATCCCCGCTCGCGCGGGGAACACTCTTTTTTAGCCTCATCAATTGCTTTATGAACCGGTTTATCCCCGCTCGCGCGGGGAACACAAGATAGCGCCTAGCCACTCGTATTTATTGGCCGGTTTATCCCCGCTCGCGCGGGGAACACAACAATATAATCCTGAATAATACTCATATTACCGGTTTATCCCCGCTCGCGCGGGGAACACTGATCCTGGTTTTTAGGAGCTGAGTTACCAACCGGTTTATCCCCGCTCGCGCGGGGAACACACTAGCATCAGTATCACGGACGGCTGGGCTGGCGGTTTATCCCCGCTCGCGCGGGGAACACGCTGCGGTTGCGGCCTCAGTTTGTTTCCCAGCCGGTTTATCCCCGCTCGCGCGGGGAACACCGCCTCAGTCTCCTCTGAAGATAATTCAACCTCGGTTTATCCCCGCTCGCGCGGGGAACACAAGGTGAAGCTGAAAAGCAAAGTAACCTCGCTCGGTTTATCCCCGCTCGCGCGGGGAACACCTATGTACGTTTATACAGTAAATGAGAAAAAGCGGTTTATCCCCGCTCGCGCGGGGAACACGTCTCCGGTAATCTGTTGGTGGGGCAGCGTTGTGGTTTATCCCCGCTCGCGCGGGGAACACCGACATCCGGTCGCCCGAGCAATTAGATGGAGCGGTTTATCCCCGCTCGCGCGGGGAACACGATGAGGCTCTATGGGGCATGGGTGGGACATTCGGTTTATCCCCGCTCGCGCGGGGAACACTTGTTAGGTCGTTTTCAAACTCAAATAGCACCCGGTTTATCCCCGCTCGCGCGGGGAACACATCCCATCGGTCAGCACTCGCGCCATGTCACGCGGTTTATCCCCGCTCGCGCGGGGAACACGTCAGCATTGCGCCACAACTTAACACCGTTTACGGTTTATCCCCGCTCGCGCGGGGAACACGCGGCAATCAGTTCATCATCGTCTTTAATCGGCGGTTTATCCCCGCTCGCGCGGGGAACACTAATACAATCTCCTGTGCTGCTGCTGATGGTCCGGTTTATCCCCGCTCGCGCGGGGAACACGTGTGGTGATACATATCCCGCTGATATGAACGCGGTTTATCCCCGCTCGCGCGGGGAACACAAATCACCGTCAGTAACGATCTGAACTAAGCGCGGTTTATCCCCGCTCGCGCGGGGAACACAGCAAATCTTCCGCGACGACGCCCGATAATTTCGGTTTATCCCCGCTCGCGCGGGGAACACGTTCCCGGCTAGATCCAAATATCCACCCAACGCGGTTTATCCCCGCTCGCGCGGGGAACACCAACTGGCGCGTCGGACGTACCCCCGGCAGGACGGTTTATCCCCGCTCGCGCGGGGAACACGTCGATACTGTCCTGGAACGAGTCGATTGTAACGGTTTATCCCCGCTCGCGCGGGGAACACCGTAATACTGGAACAAGATTA
Organism: Brenneria corticis; assembly: GCF_003115855.1. Taxonomy (GTDB): domain Bacteria; phylum Pseudomonadota; class Gammaproteobacteria; order Enterobacterales; family Enterobacteriaceae; genus Brenneria; species Brenneria corticis. Next base: position 32,405 of record NZ_KZ819095.1, on the reverse strand, counting down.
GCATTAATATCCGGTTTATCCCCGCTCGCGCGGGGAACACGGAAGAACTGTGGGGCGTTGATGGGGTTAAAACGGTTTATCCCCGCTCGCGCGGGGAACACGGTGAATATATCCAGGCCGGAATCGATTAGCTCGGTTTATCCCCGCTCGCGCGGGGAACACAGCCACGGTCACGTTAGATTAGTGAATAATTCCGGTTTATCCCCGCTCGCGCGGGGAACACCAGTACCCAGCGATTCACCGCTCATCCCCACGCGGTTTATCCCCGCTCGCGCGGGGAACACGGATTGGATCATTTCTTTCAGTGGCTGGGAAACGGTTTATCCCCGCTCGCGCGGGGAACACCTCTTCGATTTTTTCTTCCAGCTCTTCGACTGCGGTTTATCCCCGCTCGCGCGGGGAACACGACCGTGACAGCCTTATTGCCTATGCCGAGACCGGTTTATCCCCGCTCGCGCGGGGAACACAAACGAATACAGTGAGGTGTCTATCGCACAACCGGTTTATCCCCGCTCGCGCGGGGAACACGCCAGTTGGCAACGGGGCCGCACCGAAACCGGCGGTTTATCCCCGCTCGCGCGGGGAACACAAATCCTCACTAAACCGGAAGATATCCTCGACCGGTTTATCCCCGCTCGCGCGGGGAACACGTCGAACCGGCCAGTACGTTATACAACGATACCGGTTTATCCCCGCTCGCGCGGGGAACACCGGCGTGGTGTCCATTGACATTAACGGTAACACGGTTTATCCCCGCTCGCGCGGGGAACACTACCTCCAGGATTTCCAATTTTTTATCGGTGACGGTTTATCCCCGCTCGCGCGGGGAACACTAACTTGATGTTCCCTTTCATCATCCCGAACGCGGTTTATCCCCGCTCGCGCGGGGAACACATAAACGCAGCCGTCAAAATATTTAATCTGTTCGGTTTATCCCCGCTCGCGCGGGGAACACAAGCACAAGCGGAAGGTTCGGCATTTCATTGGCGGTTTATCCCCGCTCGCGCGGGGAACACCCTGATGATTGGGCGCTGGTTCCGCGTCAGATCGGTTTATCCCCGCTCGCGCGGGGAACACGCATATCTTTCTAGCTTCACGAATCCCACTAACGGTTTATCCCCGCTCGCGCGGGGAACACATCTCTTGGAAAGAACAATCTTGGGATTCTTACGGTTTATCCCCGCTCGCGCGGGGAACACTCTAAAAGTAGAGTATTGTTTTATAAATCCTTTTCCATAGTGAAAAAATCCACCGATTTTTCCTGATTATTAAAGAACGCTAACTTATTGATTATCAATGGGCGAGAAAGACACCAACCGCAGCCCATCCAGATCCACCGGCATACGGCGATTTTCTCCCCAGGTTTGAAACTCAAAGCCGGATTCAGTGTTGGTCGCCCATGCCATCACCACATTGCCTTGCTCGGTGAGTTCGGTAATCTGCTGCCAAATCATCTCCCTTACCCGCTGTGATGTGTCGCCGACGTAGACGCCCGCCCGCACCTCCAGCAGCCAAATCGCCAGACGCCCGCGCAAGCGGGGCGGAACATTTTCCGTGACTACCACCAGCATGCTCATTCAGCTATTTCCCCGATGGCCGCTATCGCCAAACGGCTTTGGCTCTGGGATCGCCGGCGGTTGTGCGTCGTCCGGCGGCAACGGCGGAGTGATGCCGCCTGCGGAGAGTACTTCTTCAATCAAGGGGATCAGCCTGCCGAGCGTTTTCTGGCTGCGGAAAATATCGCGGCAGGCGAGACGCACCTCGCGATCGGGCTCGGCAGGATTGCGGGCCGCGATCTCGAAAGCTTTGGGGACCACGCCGTCAAACTTGATGATATCGGCAATGTCATACACAAACGAGAGCGATTTACCGCTGTGGACAAAGCCGATAGCCGGCGCATAACCCGCCGCCAGCACCGCCGCCTCCGTAATACCGTACAGGCAGGCGGTAGCGGCGCTAATGCACTGGTTGACTTTGTCGCCCCGCGCCCAGTCTTTTGGATCATAACGCCGCCCGTTCCACTTTACGCCATACTGCCGCGCCAACAACGTGTAGGTCTGGCGCACTCTGGCGCCTTCAATACCCCGTAACTGATCGACTGAACGTCGGCTCGGCGCAGGCTCGCCAAAGCGCAGCTCGAACATTTTCCGCACCACTTTCAGGCGCAGATCTTCGTCCAGAGCCAGTTTGGCCTGATAGAGCAGCTTATCCGAGCGCGCGCCGCCGGGCTGCCCGGCGGCATATAACCGTACGCCCGCCTCACCGACCCAGACTAGCAGCGTTCCCACCGTGGCCGCCAGCCGCACCGCGGCGTGAGAAACCCGCGTACCGGGCTCCAGCATAATACAGGCAACCGAACCAACGGGAATATGGGTGCGAATCCCGGTTTTATCCACCAGTACAAACGCGCCGTCAATGACGTCAATTTGACCGTATTGCAGAAAAATCAATGAAACACGATCTTTCAATGGGATTGGATTTAAGGGGACATACATCGTCAAACCTCCCTGTATGGCGCGAATTACGCCGGTTTCAGCAACAGCAGCCCGCACCCCAGCGCTTTGCTTTTCCCCAGCCCACGCCGGACCGCCTCGGAAAATCGTTCGGCATCCGTGATATGTAATACGCCGTCGTAATCCACGCTGCTAAAGGCAATCGCGGCGGACTGGCCGGGTTTGTGGAGACGGTGGCGCCGATATCCGTCCACCCGACACGGCGCTCCCACGGTAAAACCCGCTTTTTCTCCCTGTCGATGTAGCCATTCACGCGCGCGCTGCTGCTGGTGCTGCCAGAGTTCCACGCCGTGCAACCCTGCCGATTTTCCCTGCTGCCGGGCATCCATCAGCACATCATTGCGCTTTCCTTCACGCGTCACCACCGGATTGGCCCGCAGCGAAAACACCAGCGATATGCCGTTATGCCACTGCGGCTGGTAGGGCTTGGTTTCTATCCGAAACAGATTATGGTCAGCCTGCGGCGGCTGTTCAGAGAGCAGATAAAACACGCTTTCCGTCTCGTGCGCTTCTTCACGGTACAAAAACTGGCGCCGTTGCTGCTGCGGGAAAAGCTGCCACAGCCACTGGTGGCTGGCATAGCCGCCCGCATTCAGCCGCTTTTCCTCCATGACGCGCGGTAAGCCGGAAAGCCGCAACGTTATTCTGGAAAAATACATTATTCCTCTCCTTTCCAGTGACCGGCATATTGCATACGGTAACCGAACTGCCAGCGCCGGCGATCGGAGGGCCGATCGTTACGCGATATCCGCAGCGACGGCGTCAGCCCCGTATCGCTCGTTTGTTCCCAGTAGCACAATCCATCCGCATGATTAATCGTCAACAACGCCGGATCGTTGAGCGCCGGTTCCCGGCTGGCCTGTTGCCAGACCTCGGCCAGCGTGCCTGAAAGCAGGTGAGGCGCCAGCGGGAGCGCCGGCGGGCAGCTTTTACGCCCGAAATAGAGCGTAAACACCGGCGACAGCAGCGCCTGACGCAGCTCGCCCAACGAATAGGGCGCGCCCGGCGTTTCGCTGATGGCGATATGGTAATAGGCATCGCAGCGATACTCGCGCGAGGTGAGCATGGTTTCCAGAGATTGTCCGGCCTCCGGCCGCAGTTCATCGCGCCGGGTATGGCGCGGCGCTTTGCGGTTTTCTTTCGGCATCTGCACCGTGTGGTAATCACTCAGCCAGGTTTCACGCCCCGACAAGGGACGCACCGCCACCTGGTAATGTTGATTGAATCTGTGCAGCGCATCGCGATCGTCACGCCGAATACCCAACGCCGCCGCCAATAGCCCCAGCAGCGCCGATCGGCTCGGCACCGTAGCGGTATGACGCACTTCACCGACCGCCGCCTCCCCCCACGACACCAGCGGGGCGTAGATCTGGAAGACCAGATAGTTGTCCATATCGCTCTCCTACCGGCTGATAAAATCCAGTAATCCTTGCAGCGTCCCGTTCCCCGCTTCCACATCCAGTTCGTAAGACTGGCCGCCCTGTACCGAGGCATAAGCGCCATCAAATTTGGCCTTTTGCCGACGCAGCAGATTAATGGCGTCTTGCACCTGATCGTCGCTGCGGACGGGTTTAAAGAACGCGACGGATAGCGTACGCGGCTGCGCCGTTCCTTTTTCCGCTAACGCATAGGAGGCATACGCCCGGCTGGCGAAGCTGTTTTGTTTACCGCCCGGCGAGACGGTCAGCGCCGTTTCCGTCAGAGCGCGCAACGTGCGTTCCACCAGCGTTTCATCGTTATTCAGGTTTTCCAGCAGCAAATCGCGGTTAATGCACAGGTAGTGATACAACAGCGATGACGCAAAGCCCTGTTCGCCCATATGCGCCGATCCACTCTCTTCCGCCCTGTTCAGGTCATCCACCGCGGTAAAAAAGTCATCTTCAATGGTCACCGCGCTAACGCCCAGCGCATGCGCCACCTGACAGGCCGCTTCGACATTGAATTCGGGGCTGGAGGCCAGCATTCTGCCAAACAGCGCGATATCGACGCTGGTGGCATCCTTGCGCAATAGCGCCAATTTGTCGACGGTGGGTTCACGCGATTCCGCCGCCAGACGGGAAATCAACTGGTCGATCCGTTCCTTTTCCTGCACGCTGAGGTGCGCCAGTTGCTCAATCTCATACTTCTCCAGCGCATCCTTACTCTCCTTTTCCTCTTTCTTCAGCTTGCCGAACCGGGCGGCAATGCTCAGCGCCGCCTTATCCGCCAGCTTCTCGCTCAGGCCCGCCGCCGTAAGCCTGCCGTACACCTCCCGACCCAGCCGCCGGCTGCGGGTGCCGATATGTCCGTCAAGCGCCTCTTCAAACACTTCAGACGTGCGCCATGCCCGCTTCAGGCTTTGTGAGGAGACGCGCAGGCGCTCAACGCCGCCGACAATGGCGGTTTTCGGTCGGCCCACATCGTCGCGATTCAGGTTGGAGGAGGGGTAGGCGGTTAAAAAATGGAGCTGGATAAAAGTCGTCATCGGTTATTCCTTGTCTGATGGTTCAGCTGTGTTCGTCGGGTCTTCAACGCCTGAATCCTGGGAAGCCTGCGCGTATTCGCACGCCCATCTCACCGCATTGCGCCGCAGCGGATTAATATCCGGCGCACGGTTTTCCTGACGCGCGCGCCATTCATCCGCCCACAGGAATATGCCGTCCGCCAGCGAGGGCAGATTCACGCCGCTGTCGCCGCGTATTTTTACCGCGCGAAAAAGCTGGCGGTATAGCTCATCCGGCGTCGCCGCCCGTTGCAACCGTTCAAAACGCAACGCGGAGAGATAAGCGCGATCGCTGCCTTGCGGCTTCTCGCCCAGTTGGGCGGCAAAGCTTTTCGAACTCTTCGCCACGGTGTTTTTTGCCGCATGCGCCGCGACGGAAACGAAAATGGATAGCGCTATAATGCGGGTTTCGTTGGTCAGTTGCCGGCTCAGCGATGCCGCCAGATGGTGATAGCCCTCGCAGGTCAATACCCCATAGGGCGCGTTGGCCCGGCGCAGTTCCGCACGCCGCGCGCGGCCGTTATACGCCGGGTTGTGGCGGTTTTGCAGCCCTTCAAACCAGCGGTTAATCTTGCCTGCATCCTCTTTGGTGATCACCCGAAAATCAGCCGTGTTCGCCATCAACAGCCTCCTGCATTTGAGTAATATTCCGTACCGCCTTTTGCTTATAGAAAAACGCGGTCATTTTTTTACGCGTATTGGCCGCTTTCACCAGATCGCGGCGTTCATCCGGGTTGGCGAATACGCGGGCGTCATAATTGACCAGCAGGTAACGATACAGCGACTGTTGCCAAGTCTTCAGCGCCGCTACCGGACTGGCGTTCCTCTCCAACGCCTGACAAAGCCGCATAAAGGCCGGTTGAGTTTCCTGCCAGAAAGCGACGTCAATGGCGCTGAAATCTCCGCTGACGTCTTTCGGACGCGAAAACCAGGCTTCCTTAATCGACTGCCGCAACAGCCCCACGCTGTCCCGCGCCAGCTCCACCGCCAGCACCAGATAATCCTTATGTTCCCGCAGACTATCGCGCAGCAGCGGAACGCGATGCTCGTACCAGCAACGCGCTTTCATATTGTCCATGTCATAGCCAAAACACCATAATCCGGCTTTCCTCGCTTCACGCCGTGACGCATTCTGCACCACCACCGTGGCCGGAAACGTCCTGTTGAGCTTGTCCTCCGTCCCGACAATAAGACCGAGCCAGTCGCGATACGCCAGCCCACCCGGCTGGCCTTTGAGCGACAGCAACGGCGCCGCGTCATCTTTCAACGCCCGCCGATAAGGAGTAAGCGGGTGCCGCCAGCTGTCGTACTGAATACCGTAGTTTTTGCTGCGATAGTGCGTGAGCAATGATGTGGATTCCACGCCGCACAGGTCGCACTCGCCCGGCTGTACGCTGGTGAAATCCAGTTCGATGCGGCGCGGCATTCCCCAATAGGCCTGTAACGGGTGCGCGTTTTCCGGCGTCAGCGGCGGATGCGATCCGTCGCTGGTCGACGTAGCGGTCAGCCAGGGAAAAACCGACGCATCGACGCCACCGGACGGTATCACCTCCCGCGTGACGACGTTCATCCAGAGTTTTTTCCACAGCGGCAGGCGAACGTCATCCGGCATCAGCAGCGTGGTGATTGGCCCGCCGCCGCGCATCCCGGTACGGTGCCCCTGCCCGCCAGACGGCGCGTTGGTTTGCAGCGTGTACAGCGCCATCGCCGCACAGTGCGGACATACGGCATTGACCGTGCCGCGTTTGATAAAGTGATCTTTATTCAGTTTGAGGGTATTGCCGCCGGGCGCTTCGATCAGTAAAGCGGATATCGCCGCCGCATCGCAGTCGAGCGTATCGAAATCCTGCATAAACGCAGGCTTCCGCGCGCCAAACCACATCGCCGGCGACAGTAAGGCCAGCGCCTGCGGCCAGCCATCGCCAAGGCCGTCTTGCCAAATCGCTTCCCACGCCTCGTCATCGGCGGGAGCATAAGCGGTTTGTAATAAACCAATAAGCAGTTGATAGGCGGCGCCCTGAAAATCGGCGCGCGGCCAGGCGAGATCGATAATGTCGTTGTCGGCGAGTTGCTGCGGGGAAATTTTGTCAATCCGACCGTCCGCATACACGGCGGGTAGCCATCGGCTTTCAATCAATGAAAACATTATTCCTCCTGGACGTGCCGCCTCCGTGCGGCGATGTTCTATTGTGGTAACGCCACTAACGGCTATTTTTTAACCTATTCAACAAGCTACGCCAGAGAGACCGGTCACGTTTCTGATTGATTGCAGGATCCAGCGGCATAAGATTCGGCGGAGACGGTGCCACCTGGGAGTGATAAATAGTGGTATTGGTAACCTTGATCGACACAAGAGCCAGCATATAGGTGTTCCTTCTATGATGGTTTGATTTATACGGAACACACTATTCAGATGAAGGGAATCAACCGATCCATTACGCGCGTGTGCCGTGTTGATTACCTGAACACCGCTTTTTGGCTAAATTACGAGCAATGTTTAGGTATTGGGCATTTTTAGCTCAGCGTCGGCAAGAAGTAAAGAAGATAATAGAATAAGTCTTTCTAAAAAGAATTTAGAGTCTGTTTCACTAAAAATTCTCTTAATTAAGTTAGACTCTGACAGTTCCCTCTATTGAGAGGGATAAACCAATAATGGAAACAGTGTTCCATCACTTCCCCGCAACCGCGGGGATAAACCGCATGGATGCGGCATCGCCAGCAAAATCCGCCGCCAGATAACATATCCTCTTGCCTGCCGTTATCCATCAGTTTGTAATGACGTTATGCCCCACAATTGCTGGAGCCAGGTTAATTGACAGGTAACTACAAAGTGCTACTGTGTTCCATAAAGTAGCACTACAAAGAGGCTAATATGCAAACAGTAAAAATTCGCCAGCAAGGCGGAGCCTTAATCGTCACCATCCCGCGTGATTATGGCAATGAACTGGGATGGGAGGTTGGAACGGAGATCACTATTGAACGCCATGGTGAAGGGATAAATCTGCAACCCGCCAAAAGACAACCGCGTGGCAAGTTCACAGTAGAAGAACTATTGACTCAAATCGATAGTGAAGAGATTGCCGCGTTCAACCAAGACATCAAGGCGTTTACCGATGCCGTGCCAGCAGGCAAGGAATACTGGTAATGGTTGGAACCCGTATTCCCCAAAAAGGCGATATTTGGCATTTTAGCCCCGATCCCGTTTTCGGCCGGGAATTAAAAGGCGATCACTATTGCATCGTCATTACTGAAGAAGCATTGAATGCGGCGTTAGGTGTCGCTATTTGCTGCCCTATCTCAACCAAAGCCGAAGCGGCGCGTTCCGCCGGAGTAACCGTCGCTGTTACCCCAATGGATACGGACCGTGGTGATTTACGCGGTGTTGTCCTGTGCCATCAGGCCAAGGCAATAGATCTCATCGCCAGGGGAGCCTCATTTGAAACGGTAGCAGAAGATGTGCTCACACAAGATGTCATTATTAAGTTGATCAACCTTATTGACCCACAATAAGCCCCTATTCAACTAACCTAACAGCAATAGAGAATCCGACCTCCTGAATAATTTCTTCAGTTGACAATGTTTTTATCCGCTAGCTGTATCACCTCTCCTGAATACCCAACCCTATCCTGTCACTATAAAAGGCGTCGCTTTCACCCTCTTTCAACAGCAGGACTTGCGCCGCAGGCCGATGCAGTTGCTGACGAAACCGCTCCAGCGCCTCGCCTTCCAGCACAGGCAGCGATTTTTTATATTTCAACCACCAGCTTTCCCGCACCTGTAAACGGCTTTTTTCCCAGGAAAATTCTTCCGGCGGGGCGTAAGGCAACGGCAAATCGCTCTCTTTCTCCGCCATCCGAGCCAGATAGAGATCCAGCGTGTTTTCCCCCAGCCGGGTGGAAATCTCCACCGCATCGCTCCAACCCGACTCGCTGGACCTGGCGCAGTAGCCATGTACCAGCGCCAGCGATGACTGCCCGGCTATCGACCGCTGGCCGTACCGTTCCCCCAGCACCTTATTAGCGATCGCCTCCAGCGCGGCGGGCACGACGATCTGCTCTTCATAAACGCCGTTAATCAAGGTTCGGGCATCTTCCGGCATCCTGATTGCCCCGCGTTCACGCAGGATAGCCTGCGTGCGCCATAGCGCCGCGTGGTCGGGATACACATAGCCGCTGTTGCGCAGTTCAGCGCCCAGCCAGTCGGCGTCCGCCTCCGGCTGCCATTCCGGCGCCAAGACATACAGCACAGCCGCGGGACGCTCATCGGTCAAGGGTGCTTTATCCCGTGCATTTTTCCGGCGGCCGTCGAGATAACGAATATGCCGCTGTAAACGCCCGGCGCGCTGGATCAGTAAATCAATCGGCGCTAAATCGCTAATCATATTATCCACATCAATATCCAGCGACTGTTCCACCACCTGCGTGGCAATCAGCACTTTGCCTGAACGCTGCGCGGGCGTGCTCTCTTTACCGAACCAGATTAACGCCCGCTCTTCAATCGCCATGCGATCGCAAAAGGCGAAACGGCTGTGAAACAACAGGATATCGTCCTCCGCCACGCCTTGCGCCAGCAGTTGGCGATAGACCGCAATGGCGTCATCCACGGTGTTTCTGATCCAGCATATTGATTGTCCGGCCGCTATCGACGCCTTGATCAGCGCAATCCCTTGTTCTCTGGCGGTCAACCAGCCGATTTTCACCTCACGCTTCACTGCCGGTCGAGTGTCCAGCGCACTTTCCCGCAATCCCTGCCGGTTAAGCTGGGTGAACCACGGATAACGCGCATCGTGATCGGGCTGCCATGCGGCTTCACATGCCATGCCCTGCGCAAAAGCCCGCGTCAGCCTTTCGCGCAGGCTGAGCGGCAGGGTCGCCGTCAGCACGATCGCGCTGCCCCCCTGCCGGGCGTGGAAACCGATCAGATGTTCGATCAGCTTACTCATATAGGCGTCATAGGCGTGGATTTCATCCAGAATAAGGATCTTATGCCGCAACCCCAGCACACGCAGCGACTGATGACGGAACGGCATCACCGCCATCAATGCCTGATCGAGCGTACCCACCCCGACATCCGCCAGCAGCGCTTTCTTACGCGAATCGGCAAACCAGATATTGCAGTCCTTGCCGGCGCTATTCTCATCTTTGCCGTACTGCGTCTGCCCCTGACTTTCGCCGTCCCACAGCGATTGAGTGAAGGTATGCGACATATGGCGCGCACCGTGCGCCAATATCAGCGACGGATTTTGCTCCGGCTGATACAGCGCCCGGTATGCCGCAGCCAATCTTTGATACATGGCGTTGGCCGTCGCCATCGTCGGCAAGGCCACATAAATGCCGCCGCCTTTTTGCTGCGCCATCAGCCGATGCGCCAATATCATCGCGGCTTCGGTTTTCCCCGCGCCGGTGACGTCTTCCAGAATGAAAAGCTGCGGCCCGGCAACGGAAATATCCGCTTTCAGCGCCTGCTGTTGCAGCGGCGTCGGCTGCTGAATAAACGGAAATAACTGCCGTATGTGTTGGAAAGGCGCGGGGGCCGGCGTACGCGGTAAACGCGAGACGACCTTTTCCGCCGTCGGTAACGCATGCTGCCGCCAGTAATCGCTCAGCGACATCGGGTCACTGCGATAGTGAAAATCCTGCCGGCGCGATCCCAGCCAGTCGGCAAGAACGGTCAGCCCGGCCAGCGCCCAACTCTGTTGCTTCAGCGTCGATAACCAGGCTTTATCGGCAAAGCAGGCGGGCAACGAGGAAATCTCGGGGAAAACAGAGGATAAATCATGGAGATAATCTTTAACTGCCAGATAATCATCCTGATGAAACGCGAGTTTTCCTTTGACATCGCGCTCCGGCGGCTTGCCGTGGTGACCGGTTATGATGTTCAGCCAGATATCCAGCGTTTTCTCTGCGATTCCGGATATCTCCTCAAAGGGAAAAATCGCTGGAATATCCTGGCGATTTTCCCACAGCCAGAATCCCAATGAGTCATGCCGCGCGGAGTCGGCCTGTCCCTTATTTTGCACCAGTGGCGAGTCAGGATTGAAATATTTCCGCTGAAAGCCGCGGGCGAATTTCCCGATATCATGCCACGCCAGAAAATAGGCAAACCACAGCGCTACGTCTTCATTATCTAATTCAAGTTCAGAGAATATGTTATTGGCCTGAAAATAATTTTTCTTTAATAACCAATAGCCGCAGGCCGCCACATCAAGACAATGGTAAGGCAGCAGGTGATAATCATCCCCCATTGGCGCATCCGGAGATTTGCCGGCTTTCCCCCAATAACGAAAATAATACCGATCATCTACATCGTTATCCGCCACTTATATTCCCCCCGATAGCATTCCCCTCCCGCCTTACCTTACGCCAGCGGGGAGGAGTCGGCCAGCGCCGCGATATCTTCCCTCTCGGCCGTATCCTGTGGCTTTTGCGCGTAACCAATCTGTTCCTGACTCGGCGTTTCCGGCGTCAGCGGATTTGACCGGCCGATAAATACGCCGCCTTTTTCAATCGACAACTCATCGGAAAAAATCTCGCCGACCATCTTTCCCTGAGCCAGTATGGCAACCGTACCGGCGTAAATGCGCCCTTCGACATCGCCGTTAATAACGATCTGCTGCGATTTCATTTCGCCTTTGATTTTGCCGATGTGCTCCACTTTAATGGTGTTTTCGCACAACACCTCGCCTTCGATATGGCCTTCAACGGTTATATTGCCTTCGGCTTCCACCTTGCCGGTTATCTGCGCGTCCTGAGAGATAAAGGTGTCTTTTTTGACCCGCACCGGACTGACGGAATTAATCAACGCGGCGGGATTGTTTATTTCACTCATCTCCGACGATTTTTCCGCTGTTTTTTTATTTTTATCAAATGAGAACATGAGGTTATTCCTTTTAGCCTTATAATAAAACGCCATCAGCGCAGGTATGCCGATTCCCAGCACCACCGCCAGCGCCTGAGCGTAAAACAGCGCGGGCAAATCCAGGTAAATATCCGCCAGCCAGGCCATCACCAGCAACGCCCACGCCGCCCATAAAACCCATAGCAGATTGTAATTACGCACGGCTACAACGCCGTCTCGCAGCGATATTTATCTCGATAGGTCGTTCGGCGGTATTGATGGTGCGGATAGTCCGCCGACGCGCGGCGGTAGCGCCGGCATCGCAGCGTTTCCGGAAAGATAAGGGGGTGACGGCTCATATCCTTTCTCCTTTTAGCCATTAATCCTGATACCTGACGCCATGCCAGGCTGCTCCTTATCAGGTATCGGATAGAACGCGTTTTTGTTTAACCCGTTGCGGCATTCAGCAGGGATAAACCGTCGTTATAATGGCGAAAGCATGATGCCGATATCATTTTTTACGTCCTTCTCTTACACATCCTTTGTTAATAAGTTGCGTAGCTAAACCGATTCTTCTATTTTAGCAACCAGTTTTAATATCCCTGATAAGAGTAATTTTATGGCACACAAAATTTGGGTGATGGGCGACGCCGTCGTCGATCTCATTCCGGAAGACGCCGATCGTTACCTCAAATGCCCGGGAGGCGCGCCGGCGAATGTGGCGGTGGGCATCGCCAGACTGGGAGGGCGCAGCGCCTTTATCGGCCGGGTAGGCGACGACGTTTTCGGCCGCTTTCTGCAAGAGGTGCTGGAGCGGGAACAGGTGGATACCCAGCACATGATCCGCGACCGCGACCATCGGACCTCCACCGTGGTGGTGAGCCTGGATCAGCAGGGCGAACGTTCGTTTACCTTTATGGTGCGCCCCAGCGCCGATCTGTTTTTACAAGCGGATGATTTGCCCCTATTCAAACGGGGCGAATGGCTGCACCTCTGCTCCATCGCCTTATCCCAGGAGCCTTCGCGCAGCGCGGCTTACGAAGCGATGCAACGCATAAAAGCCGTACAGGGATGGGTGAGTTTCGATCCCAATATCCGTGGGGATCTCTGGTCTGATCAACAGACGCTGCGCGAGTGTCTCGACCGCGCCTTGTCGCTGGCGGACGTGGTCAAACTGTCGCGGGAGGAGCTGGCCTTTCTCAGCGGCGCCGATGAAGTGGAAGCCGGCATCGAACAGCTGATGCAACGCTATCCCATCAGGCTGCTGTTGGTCACCCTGGGCAGCGAAGGCGTATGGCTGCACAACCGTCAGCAGCGGCAGCACTTTCCGGCGCCCTACGTTACCCCGGTGGATACCACCGGCGCGGGGGATGCCTTTGTAGCCGGGCTATTACAGGGGTTAGCCGAGTACGACGATTTATCGCAGCCGGTTTCATGGGACAAGGTTATCGAACAGGCGCAGCTGTGCGGCGCGCTGGCGACCACGGCCAAAGGCGCCATGACGGCGCTGCCGCTGGCGCAGCAACTTCATTCCACCTCGCTGGCCAGATCCTGAACGCCGCATTGGCTTGCTGATACCATTTTGCAGCCAGGATCACAGTTACAGAATCGGGTTAGTGAAATTTCTTGCCAACCCGACTGCCCGCCTTTATTTTCCACTTGAAAAACCGGTTTAGCATTTTAGCAAAACGGACCTCTGTCGATATAAGAAAGCTCCTCCAAGAAGAGAACAAAAATGAAACTAAACTACCTTGCCGTAACAATAGGGTTACTCCTCTCCAGCCCTTTCTACGCGTCAGCCGCCAGCACGGACAGTATTGAAGCCCGTCTGAATGCCCTGGAACAAAGACTGCAAGCGGCCGAACGCCGGGCGCAGACGGCCGAAGCCAGAGCCGAGGCCGCCGAAAAGCAGACCCGGCAACTGGAAGCCCGCACCGCGCAAACCGAACAGAAAACCCAACAGGTTGAGCAACGCGCCACCGCGCTGGCCAGCCGGAAATCGGTTGCCGACGGTTTTGAATTTCATGGCTATGCCCGCTCCGGCCTGTCGATTAATGACTCCACCACCAGTTCAAAAACGGATATCGGTCCAGGCATGTCTCCCGCCGGCCAAACCGGGGGACACATCGGCCGTCTGGGCAATGAAGACGACACCTATCTCGAGCTGAAGCTGGAGCACAAACAGCAACTGGATAACGGCGCCACCACCCGCTTCAAGGTGATGATGGCCGACGGACAGCGCAGCTATAACGACTGGACCGCGTCCAGCAGCGATCTCAACGTGCGTGAAGCCTTCGCCGAACTGGGTTCGCTTCCCTCTTTCACCGGCGTGTTCAAAGACACCACCCTGTGGGCCGGTAAACGTTTCGACCGCGACAACTTCGATATTCACTGGCTGGACAGCGACGTGATCTTCCTGGCCGGCACCGGCGGCGGGATTTATGACCTGAAGTGGACGGACAGCTTCAAGAGCAACTTCTCGCTATATGGCCGCAGTTTCGGCTCGCCGGACGGCTCGGATAGCTCGGAAAACGACGACATTAAAAACTACGTTTTCACCGCCAATAACTATGTCGGTCCGTTCCAGTTCATGCTCAGCGGCATGAAGGCGAAGGATAACGAAGCCCGCCCCAACACCAGCGCGGACGTGACCAATGTGAATGCCGGCGACAAAGGTTATCACGCCATGGTCGCCTATCATGGCGACAGCTTCTTCGGCCTGCGCGAAGGGACATCCAAAGTCGCCGTGCTTTACGGCCATGGGCTGGGAGCGGAAGTCAAAAACGTCGGTTCGGACGGCAATCTGACCAATGACGCCGATACCTGGCGTCTGGCGACCTACGGCACCACCCCGATCAACAAAAACTGGAGCTTCGCGCCGTCGATTCTGGCGCAAACCAGCTCCGACCGCTACGTCGAGGGCGACAGCTACAAATGGATCACCTTCAATGCGCGCCTGATTCAGGAAATCACCGAAAACTTTGCGCTGGCCTATGAAGGCAGTTATCAATACATGGATCTCGATCCCAAGGGCTACACCACGTCGAGCCTGGGCCAGTTGAACAGCGTCAGCGGCGGCTTCTACAAGCTGACCTTCGCCCCGACGTTTAAAGCGGGCGATATCGCCAACTTCTTCAGCCGTCCGGAACTGCGTCTGTTCGCCAGCTACGTGAACTGGGATAAGCGGCTGGATAACTACTCCAGCGAAGACACTTTCGGCTCCAGCGGCTTTACCGCGGGCGGCGAATGGAATTTCGGCGTCCAGATGGAAACCTGGTTCTGATAGCCGGATAGCATGACCGCGCCGGTTATCAGAAGCGGTAACCGGCGCTGAGGATACTGCGTATCCCAATAATAAAAGAGGAATAAAATGGACATTACCGCCACAGCGACAGCCCTTATCCCGTTATTGGGCGGGAAAGAGAACATCGCCAGCGCCGCCCACTGCGCCACCCGTCTGCGCCTGGTGCTGGCCGATGACAGTCTGGCCGACAAAAAAGCGATTGAAAATGTCGAAGGGGTCAAAGGCTGCTTTCACAACGCCGGGCAAATTCAGATCATTTTCGGCACCGGGCTGGTGAATAAAGTTTATGCCGAATTTATCAAAGCCGTCGGTATCAGCGAATCCAGCAAGTCCGAAGCCGCCACGCTGGCGGCACGGAAGCTGAACCCGCTGCAGCGCCTGGCGCGCCTGCTGTCAAATATCTTTGTTCCCATTATTCCGGCGATCGTGGCATCCGGTCTGCTGATGGGTCTGCTCGGATTGATCAAGACCTATGGCTGGGCCGATGCCGGCAGCGCGATTTTCATCATGCTGGATATGTTCAGCTCCGCCGCCTTTATTATCCTGCCCATTCTTATCGGCTTCACCGCCGCGCGGGAATTTGGCGGCAACCCCTATCTCGGCGCGACGCTGGGGGGCATTCTCACCCATCCGGCGCTCACCAACGCCTGGGGGATCGCCGGCGGTTTCCAGACCATGAATCTGTTCGGCCTGGATATCGCCATGGTGGGGTATCAGGGCACGGTATTTCCGGTGCTGCTGGCCGTCTGGTTTATGAGCCTGGTGGAGAAACGCCTGCGTAAAGTGGTGCCCGACGCGCTGGATATCATTCTCACCCCATTCCTGACCGTGGTTATTTCCGGCTTTATCGCCCTGCTGATCATCGGCCCGGCGGGCCGGATGCTGGGCGACGGCATCTCTTTCATACTGAGCACGCTGATTTCGCACGCCGGATGGCTGGCCGGGCTGCTGTTCGGCGGGCTTTATTCCGCCATTGTTATCACCGGCGTTCACCACAGTTTCCACGCCATTGAAGCCGGTCTGCTGGGCAACCCCAATATCGGGGTAAACTTCCTGTTGCCCATCTGGGCGATGGCCAACGTCGCTCAGGGCGGCGCCTGTCTGGCGGTGTATTTCAAAACCAAGGATGTGAAGATCAAGGCTATCGTTATCCCCTCCTCGTTTTCCGCGCTGCTCGGCATCACCGAGGCGGCGATATTCGGTATCAACCTGCGCTTTGTGAAGCCGTTCCTAGCCGCGCTGGTTGGCGGCGCGTTGGGCGGCGCCTGGGTGGTATTCAATCACGTCAGTATGACGGCGGTGGGATTGACGGGCTTTCCGGGATTGGCGATCGTCCAGGCTGGCTCTATGCTTAGCTATCTGATTGGTATGCTCATCGCCTTCGGCGCGGCGTTTGTCATTTCATTCCTGCTGAAATATAAAACGGATAACGCATAATGACGGAAACCCACCTGTTAAAACGCATGGCGCACGCCCTGATGGCTAACCAGAGCCGGCTTGGCGCCGATCCCCATCGTCCGCACTGGCACCTGTCGCCCAACGTGGGGCTGCTCAACGATCCCAATGGATTTATCCAGCACAACGGGCGTTACCATCTGTTTTATCAGTGGAATCCTTTAGCCTGCGCCCACGGCGCGAAATTCTGGGGGCACTGGAGCTCGCCCGATCTGGTGAACTGGCGGCACGAACCCGTGGCGCTGGTGCCCAGCGAAAGCTACGAGACGCACGGCTGTTATTCCGGTTCCGCCGTGGTTGATAATGGCGCCATCACCCTGATTTACACCGGCAATGTGAAATACGCCGACGGCTCGCGCAGCGCATTCCAGTGCCTGGCCCGAGAAAACGCCGACGGCGAGTATGACAAACTGGGGCCGGTACTGACGCTGCCCGAAGGCTATACCGGCCATGTCCGCGACCCGAAGGTATGGCGGCACGACGACCGCTGGTACATGGTGCTGGGCGCGCAGGATAAGCAGCGCCAGGGCAAGGTGCTGCTGTATCGCTCCGACGATCTGCGCGGCTGGGAGCCGATCGCCGAAATCGCCGGGTCGCGCCTTGGCGGACTGGGGGATTTCGGCTACATGTGGGAGTGCCCGGATTTATTCAGGCTGAACGGACAGGATGTCTTGATCTGCTGCCCGCAGGGCGTGCCGGCGCAAGAAGAGCGTTATCTGAACACCTTCCAGGCCGGTTATCTGGTCGGGACGCTGGATTATCAAAGCGGCGACTATCCGCACCATGGATTCAGCGAACTGGATCTTGGCTTTGAGTTTTACGCGCCGCAAACGACTTCAAGCGAGGACGGACGGCGTTTGCTGTTTGGCTGGATGGCCATTCCCGATGAGAACGAGTTTTTTGCGCCGACGATCGCCCATGGCTGGATCCATACCATGACCTGCCCGCGGGAGCTGACGCTGCGTGAAGGCAAGCTCTATCAACGGCCGGCGCGCGAACTGCAACAGCTGCGAACGCAGCACTTTGCATGGCAAGGCGTCGCCGACTATGCGCCGCCGCTGCCGGTTAACAGCGCCGAAATCGCCCTGACCGCCCAAGGCGAATTCCAGCTCGACATCGCATCCCTGATGGTGCTGTGCTGGAACGGCGAATGCCTGACCCTGAGCCGCCATAACCGCCGCACCGGCGAACCGGAACATCGCTACTGGCGCGGAGAACTGCACCAGCTACAGCTATTGTGCGATCGCTCCAGTATCGAGATTTTTATCAATGACGGCGCGGCCGTGATGTCCGCCAGCTATTTCCCCGACGGCGACGCCGCCATTACGTTCAGCGGACCGGGAAGATTGGCATTGCAGCACTGGCTGTTGACGCCATCCGTGATAAAATGACGCCCCTTTTCCCTGACAGCAGACAGATCCGCGGTGAAACAGACTAAACGCATAACAATCAGCGACATCGCCGCACTCGCGGGGGTATCGAAATCCACCGCGAGCCTGGTGCTGAACGGCCGCAGTAAAGAGTTCCGCGTTTCCGATGCCACCCGCGATCGCATTCTGGCCGTCGCCCGCGAGCAGCGCTATCAGCCCAGCATTCATGCCCGCTCCCTGCGTTCGTCGCGCAGCAATACGCTGGGGCTGGTGGTGCCGGAAATGACCAACTACGGTTTTGCCGTTATCTCGCGCGACCTGGAAATGCTGTGCCGCGAAGCGGGGCTACAGCTCCTTATCGCCTGTACGGACGAGAACGCCGGTCAGGAGATGATGGCCGTCAACAGCCTGATACAACGCCAGGTGGACGGGCTGATCGTCGCATCCAGTATGCTCAGCGATGCCGAATACCAGAAAATCAATCAGCAGTTGCCCGTTATTCAGTTCGACCGGGTGATTGGCGAGTCCGACCTGCCGCTGGTGATCACCGAGGCGATAGAATCGACCGCGACGCTGGTCGAGCGCATCGCCCGCCGGCACGGCGACGAGTTCTATTTTATCGGCGGTCAATCGCGCATTTCTCCTACCCGCGACCGTCTGGCCGGCTTTCAGTTGGGATTAGAGCGCGCGGGGATCGAGTGTCGCCCTGAATGGATTATTCACGGCAATTATCATCCCAGCTCAGGTTATGAAATGTTCGCCCAGCTCTGCGCCGAACTGGGCCGGCCGCCCAAAGCGCTGTTTACCGCCGCCTGCGGCCTGTTGGAAGGGGTGTTGCGTTACCTGAACCAGCATAACCTGATGGAGAGCGATATCCGGCTGTGCAGCTTTGACGATCACTATCTGTTCGACTGCCTGCCGTTGAAGATCGACACCATTGCCCAGGACAGTGAAAGTCTGGCGGGGAACAGCTTTGAGATGATTACCACGTTGATTGAAGAACGCGCGCTGACGCAGGATAAGCGCTATATTCCGCCGATGCATATCCACTGGCGGCACCCTGACTCACGTCAGTGAGCCAGGAAAACCGCATGATGATTATTTAGCCGCCGACTCCGCGCCCACCAGCCCCACCTTGAGGTATCCGGCTTTGCGTAGCGCATCCATCACTCTCATCATGGTTTCATAGTCCACGCTTTTATCCGCCTGAAAGAAGATGGTGGTTTCTTTATTGCCGCTGGTGGTGGCGTCCAGCGCCTGCGCCAGCGACTCCTCGCTTACCACGTCATCGCCAACATACAGTTGCTTATCGGCTTTCACCGTCAGGTAGACCGGCTTTTCAGGGCGCGGCTGCGGCGCGGCGGACGACGCGGGCAAATCAACGCGAACGTCCACCGTCGCCAGCGGCGCGGCCACCATAAAAATAATCAGCAGAACCAGCATGACATCGATAAACGGCGTCACGTTGATATCGTGCATTTCACCGTTTTCGCTCACATCATCGTTTAAATGCATGGCCATAACTTATCCCGCCCGCAGTTTTTGCGCCGATGAAGATGCCCGGTTATCATTGCTGGCCGCCACATCAAGGTCACGGCTCAACAGCAGCAGCACCTGGGCGGCGACATCGCCCACCAGCGCCTTATATCCCGTAATCCAGCGGGCAAAGACGTTATAAATCACCACCGCCGGGATAGCGGCGACCAGGCCGATAGCCGTCGCCAGCAACGCCTCGGCGATGCCTGGAGCCACGACGGCCAGATTGGTGGTCTGCGTTTGCGCAATGCCGATAAAGCTGTTCATGATGCCCCATACGGTGCCGAACAACCCGATAAACGGCGCGACCGCGCCGACCGTCGCCAGATAACCATTACCGCGCCCCATATGGCGGCCGGTGGCGGCAACGCGACGTTCCAGGCGAAAAGCCGCACGCTCTTTAATCCCGTTGTTATCGTCGGAGCGTTCGGACAGCTCCAGTTCACTCAGCGCATCCGTCAGCAGTTGCTTCGCCACTCCCCCGTTCTTGAACCTGTCCGCCGCATCCACGGCGTCCCCCAGCGTTTTGGCCCGTTCCAGCGTCAGATATTCGCGACGGGCGCGACGCTTGGCGCCCGCCAGCTCCACGCTTTTACTGAAAAAGATCGCCCAGGTAACGACAGAAGCCAGCAGCAGGCCGACCATCACCGTTTTCACCACCAGGTCGGCATGCTGATACATGCCCCAGACTGACAGATCCGTGGTCATCAGGTTATTGGTGCCCGGCGCGGCGCTGGGCGGCAGGGCGAGAGATGAAGCGGGAGCCTGCGGTGCAGATGTTGCCGGAGCGGGAGCGGACGATGTTGCGGCATCGCCGGCATTTCCATCTGATAACGGGGTTGTAGCAGGCGCCGCAAACGCATGCCCGCCGAGCCCGGTCAACAGCAGAGCGACCAGCAAGCTGCGGAAAAGTGCGCTGAACGCGCAACGTTTTTTTTGCCAGGCTGATGATACCTGTTGGGTAATGCTACTGACAGCCGTATTCACGCTGTGCCTCCACCATTAATCCATCACTAATGACACAAGAAATCAGCCTGAAATAATACCAAACCCTGAGCGAATTGATAGTCGTTCTCATTATTATTTATGCTTGTGGAACTATTTTTTTTGCGTCATTACATGATTGAATTAAGCATTTGCATTACTGGTAGGCGCATTATGAGATCAACACAAGTTATCACACCATTTATACTGCATTCGAAAAAGTGGTCCGATAACAATAAAAATACCAAAAAATAAAAATACCATTAAAAACAAAATATTATAAATATTCACTTTCGATAAAATCGAATGGACAATATGTAAAATGGCATTTCATATTACATGTGGCTTTTGTGATACGGGTCATTATTATAAGTTGTATAATAGGTTAGATTATCCCTGAGAATTAAGAGGGATTTCACCAGAATAATAGCCGGGCAAGGCATGCCCACTCTCCCGTTAAAGCTTGTTCTTCATAAAATTATTTTTATTAAAAACAATTAGTTGAATGACTTCATACCACCCTACCCATTACTTCTGGAGATAACTCAATGAAGCTGTCAAAAACCTTGATAAGCCTTTGTCTGGGCTCTGCCGCACTATTCATAAGCCTTGCTATCCAGGCACAACAAATTAAAGCCTCCGATGTTCACCCTGAAGGTTACCCTAACGTCGTTGCGGTACAAAAGATGGGGGAAAAGCTGAAAGCAGCCACCAATGGCAAACTGGAAATTAAAACCTTTTCCGGCGGCGTTCTTGGCGATGAAAAACAAATGATTGAACAGGCTCAATTGGGCGCCATTGATATCATTCGCGTATCCATGGGCCCGGTGGCCGCAATATTGCCGGAAATAGAAGTGCTTACCCTGCCATATATTTTCCGCGATGAAGATCATCTCCACAAAGTTCTGGACGGTAAAATTGGTCAGGAAATTGGCGACAAAATTACCAACAGCAATAAATCCAAATTGGTATTTCTCGGCTGGATGGATGCAGGCACGCGTAATCTGATCACCAAAGAGCCAATCAATAAGCCGGAAGATCTCAAAGGAATGAAAATCCGCGTACAGACCAGCCAGGTTGCCCTGGCGACATTAAAAGCCATGGGGGCCAACGCTATCGCCATGGGAACCAGTGAAGTATTCAGCGGTATGCAAACCGGCGTTATTGACGGCACGGAGAATAATCCGCCAACCTATGTTGCCCACAACTATCTGCCCGTCGCGAAAAACTTTACCTGGAGCCGCCACTTTATCATCCCGGAAGTGTTTCTTTATTCAAAGACCAAATGGGATAAACTTTCCAAGGAAGATCAAACGCTTATTTTAAAATTTGCTAAAGAAGCGCAGCAGGAGCAGCGTATTCTGTGGAATGAGTATACTCAGCAATCCCTGGAAAAAATGAAAGCCGGCGGCGTTCAGTTCCATGAAATAGATAACGATTATTATTTCAAAGCCACACAGCCGGTACGCGACCAGTTTGGCGGAAAATATCAGGATCTGATTAAAGCCGTCGCCGACGTAAAATAATAAACTCATTATACCCTAAATAATTCGGNAACGGCTGGCCTCCGGTGAGAGACAGGAAGTCTCTCATTTAATCCCGATGAGCTTACTCAAGTAAGTGATTCGGGTGACTGAGCGCAGCCAACGCACCTGTAGCTTGAAGTATGACGGGTATAAACGGGTAGAAAGCCTCCCTATTTTACCCGTCATCATCTATGGTAAACAGGTGAAAATATGGCTCGCACTTATATCTTAACCATGGACATTCTCTATCTTATCGCCATGTGGGTTTCCGGGCTGGCGTTATTAATTATGACGCTGATTATCCCCGTGGGCATATTCGCGCGCTATGTACTGAATGCCGCATTATCCTGGCCTGAACCTATATCTATTATTTGCATGGTGACTTTCACTTTTGTCGGCGCGGCCGTCAGTTATCGCGCCTGTTCGCATATTGCCGTCAGCATGCTTACCGATCGCCTGTCCGACGCGGGAAAGAAAGTCTGCTCACATTTAGCGAATATGCTGATGCTTTTAATCAGCCTGTTTATCCTTTATTACAGCAGCGTGTTATGTATGGAATTATGGGAGCAACCCGTAGCGGAATTTCCTTTACTTACCGCCGGTGAAAGTTATTTACCTTTACCTATCGGCTCGCTAATCACCCTTCTCTTTATTATCGAAAGAGTTTGCTTTGGCCCGCAGGATAAACGTCCTGTGGTGATGCTCGGCAGTTCTTAATCCGGAGCCAATACCATGGATGCATTTGTTTTAGTTGCGACGCTGGCGGTATTACTGGCCGTGGGCGTCCCTGTCGCTTATGCCGTAGGGTTAAGCGCCATCGCCGGCGCTTTTTGGATCGACCTGCCGCTTGAAGCGGTAATGATCCAGATAACTAACGGCGTAAATAAATTTTCACTGCTGGCTATCCCCTTCTTTATTCTGGCGGGCGCCATCATGGCTGAAGGCGGTATCGCCCGTCGTCTGGTCAGCTTTGCCTATATCTTTGTCGGTTTTATTCGCGGCGGTTTATCACTGGTCAATATTGTCGCCTCGACATTTTTCGGCGCCATATCCGGCTCATCCGTGGCGGATACCGCCTCGATCGGCTCCGTCATGATCCCGGAAATGGAGAAAAAGGGCTATCCGCGCGATTTTTCCGCAGCGGTAACCGCCAGCGGTTCCGTTCAGGCGATTCTGACGCCCCCCAGCCATAACTCCGTTATCTACTCACTGGCGACCGGCGGCACCGTTTCCATTGCTTCGTTATTTATTGCCGGCATCATGCCCGGCTTACTGCTTAGCCTGACCATGATGGTAATGTGCGTGGGCTTTGCCCATAAACGCGGTTACCCAAAAGGCGAACGGGTGCCTTTTCGCCAGGCGCTGAAAATCTTCGTTGATACGCTATGGGGGCTGATGACCGTCGTCATCATTATGGGAGGGATCCTTTCCGGCATCTTCACCGCAACAGAGTCTGCCGCCATCGCCTGTCTGTGGTCGTTCTTCGTCACCATGTTTATCTATAAAGATTACAAATGGTCTGAATTACCCAAACTAATGTATCGTACCGTGAAAACCGTCACTATCGTGATGATTCTGATTGGCTTTGCGGCGGCATTCGGGGCCATCATGACCTATATGCAGCTTCCAAGCCGCATCACTGATTTTTTCACTTCTATTTCTGATAACAAATACGTCATCCTGATGTGGATTAACATCATGTTGCTATTGGTCGGCACCCTGATGGATATGGCGCCGTTGATTTTAATTCTGACCCCGGTTCTTTTACCCGTGGCGATCTCTCTGGGTATTGACCCCGTACACTTCGGTATGATCATGCTGGTTAACCTCGGCATTGGTTTGATTACCCCGCCGGTGGGTTCGGTATTATTCGTTGCCAGTGCGGTCAGCAAAGAGAAAATCGAACGGGTGGTTAAAGCAATGCTACCGTTTTATTGCGGACTTTTTGTGGTGCTTATGCTGGTTACCTATATTCCCGCCATTTCGCTATGGCTGCCTAAATTATTTGGCGTGCACACAGGTTAACGGACCTAAATCGCCTGCTCAAGCGGACATTAGAAAAACGCCCAATGCGTAACATCGGGCGTTTGACTGACTGCGGGAAAGAAAATCTTCTACGTATTACAGCGCGGCGATAGTGGCCTGCTGTTCCAGCAATTTCGCCTTTGCCGCCGCATAGCCGTCGAGTTTTTCACGCTCTTTCGCCACCACGGCCTGCGGCGCGCGCGCCACAAAACCTTCGTTGGACAGCTTGCTTTCGATGCGGCCGATTTCAGTTTCGATTCTGGTCACTTCTTTTGCCAGACGCTCCAGCTCAGCCGCTTTGTCAATCAACCCCGCCATCGGGATCAAAAGCTCGGCGCCTTCCACCAGCTTGGTCACCGACACCGGACCTTTATCGCCCGCCGGCAGCAGCGTAATGCTTTCCAGACGCGCCAGCGTCTGAATAAAACCGCGGTTCTCCTCCACCCGACGCGTCGCCTCGGCGCTGGCGCCGCGTAACAGCAGCTCCAGCGGTTTACCCGGCGCGATATTCATTTCCGCACGGATATTACGCACGGCGATAATCGCCTGTTTGATCCATTCCAAATCGTGCAGCGCCTGGGTATCTTCCTGCGCGGCGTCGAACTCGGGGAAAGGCTGCAACATGATGGTGTCGGCGCTAATGCCTTTCAGCGCTTTCACCCGCTGCCAGATGGTTTCGGTGATAAACGGAATGATCGGGTGCGCCAGACGCAGCAAGGCTTCCAGCACGTTCACCAGCGTATGGCGCGTACCGCGCAGCTCCGCCTCCGTTCCGCCGTTCATCACCGGCTTCGCCAGTTCCAGATACCAGTCGCAGAACTGGTTCCAGGTGAACTCATACAGAATATTGGCGGCGATATCGAAACGATAGCTGTCCAGCGCTTCGCGGTAGGATTTAACCGTACGGTTGAATTCGGCCAGGATCCAGCGGTCGGCCAGCGACAGCACTTTATCTCCGCCATTCTTTTCGTCGACGTTGAAGCCGCAATCCTGATCTTCGGTATTCATCAGCACGAAACGGCTGGCGTTCCACAGCTTGTTACAGAAGTTGCGGTAGCCTTCCAGGCGTTTCATATCCCAGTTGATATCGCGCCCGGTGGAGGCCAGCGCCGCCAGGGTAAAGCGCAGCGCGTCGGTGCCGTGCGGCTCGATGCCGTTCGGGAACTGCTTTTCGGTACGCTTGCGGATTTTTTCCGCCAGCTGCGGCTGCATCATATTGCCGGTGCGTTTTTCCAGCAGGGCTTGCAGCGAAATCCCGTCCACCATATCCAGGGGGTCGATCACGTTGCCTTTGGACTTGGACATCTTCTGCCCTTCTTCATCACGGATCAGCCCCGTCATGTAGACCGTGTGGAACGGCACCTGCGGCTTGCCGTCTTTATCCTTGATGAAGTGCATGGTCAGCATGATCATGCGGGCAATCCAGAAGAAGATAATGTCGAAGCCGCTGACCATCACGCTGCTCGGGTGGAAAGCTTTCAGATCCGGCGTCTGTTCCGGCCAGCCCAGCGTGGAGAAAGTCCACAGCCCGGAGGAGAACCAGGTGTCCAGTACGTCGTCGTCCTGATTCAGCGCCACGTCGTCAGCCAGATTGTTTTCGCGGCGCACTTCCGCTTCGTCGCGGCCGACGTAAACCTTGCCTTCGGCGTCGTACCAGGCCGGGATGCGGTGCCCCCACCACAGCTGGCGGGAAATACACCAGTCTTGAATATCGCGCATCCAACTGAAGTACATGTTTTCATACTGCTTGGGCACAAACTGGATACGACCGTCCTCAACGGCTTCCACCGCCGGTTTGGCCAGCACCGCCGCCCGCACGTACCACTGATCGGTCAGCATCGGCTCAATCACCACGCCGCCGCGGTCGCCGTACGGCACCGTCAGGTCGTGCGCTTTGATCTCTTCCAGCAGGCCGAGCTCCTCAAAGGCCGCCACCACGGCTTTACGCGCGGCAAAGCGCTCCAGACCGCGAAACGCCGGCGGAATATCGCTGCTGTATGCGGTGCTGGCTTCGCCGTTGGTATCAAACACTTCGGCCTGCTGACGGATATCGCCGTCAAAGGTCAGAATGTTGATCATCGGCAACTGGTGGCGTTTACCCACTTCATAGTCGTTGAAGTCGTGGGCCGGGGTGATCTTCACGCAGCCGGTGCCTTTCGCCATATCCGCGTGTTCGTCGCCGACGATCCGGATGCGGCGCCCCACCAGCGGCAGGATCGCTTCCTTGCCGATCAGATCCTTATAGCGCGGATCTTCCGGGTTCACCGCCACGCCGGTATCGCCCAGCACGGTTTCCGGACGGGTGGTGGCCACCACCAGATAGTCTTTGCCGTCGGCGGTTTTGGCGCCGTCGGCCAGCGGGTAGCGCAGGTGCCACATGGAGCCTTTCGATTCGCGGTTTTCCACTTCCAGGTCGGAAATGGCGGTGCGCAGCTTCGGATCCCAGTTCACCAGGCGCTTGCCGCGATAAATCAGGTCTTCTTTATACAGGCGGACAAACACTTCCTTCACCGCGTTGGACAGACCTTCGTCCATGGTAAAGCGCTCGCGCTCCCAGTCGACGGAGTTGCCCAGACGGCGCATCTGCCGGGTAATGGTGCCGCCGGACTCGGCCTTCCACTGCCAGATTTTATTGATAAACCCTTCGCGGCCGTAATCATGGCGGGTTTTACCCTCTTCCGCCGCGATCTTGCGCTCCACCACCATCTGGGTGGCGATACCGGCGTGGTCGGTGCCCGCCTGCCACAGGGTGTTTTTCCCCTGCATACGCTGATAGCGGATCAGCGTATCCATAATGGTTTGCTGGAAAGCATGGCCCATATGCAAGCTGCCGGTGACGTTGGGCGGCGGGATCATGATACTGAAGCTTTCCTTGCTGGTATCGCCGTTCGGCTTGAAATAGCCTTGTTGTTCCCAGCGCTCGTAGAGCGGCTGCTCGATATCTTGCGGGTTATATTTCGTTTCCATTATGCTCAAAATTCAGTGGGTTGGCGGTTTGGCCGTGGTCAATTGAAAGCCGACGCCGCGATAGGCTTTATAACGGTCGCGCGCCAACTGTTTCAGGGATTCTTCGTAAGGGACAAAGTCTATCACTTCATGGAAAGCGGTGGCAAAATCTGCGAAATACGGCAACAGGCTAATCAGCAGATCCCGCGGGGCGTTTCCCCGCCGCTCGGGCCAGGCCAGCTCGACCGGCGCCCCCTGACGCGGCCCCTCGCCCGCCAGATTGTGCGGCACAAACGAATGGGGATCGCGCTGCCACAGCGCTTCATCCAGGCGCACGGCCTGCTGCTCGTTTTCGCAGGCGATCAATACCCGCTTTCCCGCGCGCCAACGTTCCGCCGCCACATCGCATGCCAGCGCCTCATGGGCGCTGAGTTCACCGCTTTTGTCGTCGTGTTCGAGAAGATAGAACGTTGCGTTTTTCATTGTTTACACTATTGATAAGGGCCGGAATTCCCGGCCCGGTATGACTGGTTTATTCAGGCGCGGCTTACTGTGCCTGACAGATTACCATCATTCCACGTCGTTCAGCCCGGCGCGATTGAGCAGAAACTGCGACAACAGCGCCACCGGACGACCGGTCGCGCCTTTGGCCTTGCCTGAACGCCACGCCGTACCGGCGATATCCAGATGCGCCCAGTTGTATTTGCGCGTAAAACGCGACAGGAAGCAACCCGCGGTAATCGCGCCGCCGGGCCGGCCGCCGATGTTGGCCATATCGGCGAAATTGGATTCCAGCTGCTCCTGGAACTCATCGGTTAACGGCAGACGCCACGCCCGATCGCCGGACTGCTCGGACGCGCCCAGCAGCTCGTGCGCCAGCGGATTATGGTTCGACATCAGCCCGGTGAGATGGTGGCCCAGCGCAATCACGCAGGCCCCGGTCAGCGTGGCGACGTCGATAACCACGTCGGGTTCGTAACGTTCGACGTAGGTGAGCGCATCGCACAGCACCAGACGGCCTTCGGCATCGGTATTCAGCACTTCCACCGTCTGGCCGGACATGGTGGTCAGCACGTCGCCCGGACGGTAGGAACGCCCGTCGACCATGTTTTCACAGCCGGCCAGCACGCCGACGATATTCAGCGGCAGCGCCAGCTCCGCCGCCATGCGCATCACGCCGTAAACCGTGGCGGCGCCGCACATATCATATTTCATTTCGTCCATGCTGTCGGCGGGCTTGATGGATACGCCGCCGGAATCAAACGTCAGCCCCTTGCCGACCAGCACAATCGGCCGGGCATCCGCCGAGGGATCGCCTTTATATTCAATGACGGACATCAGTGATTCATTCTGCGAACCCTGACCGACCGCCAGATAGGCGTTCATGCCCAGCGTTTTCATCTGTTGCTCGCCAATCACCCGGGTAATGATGTTCTGGCTGTAGGTATCGGCCAGCTGACGCGCCTGCGACGCCAGATACGCCGCGTTGCAGATATTGGGCGGCATATTGCCGAGGTCTTTCGCCGCCTTGATGCCGGCGGCGATAGCCAGACCGTGCTGAATGGCGCGCTCGCCGCCGGTCAGCTCGCGGCGCGTCGGCACGTTGAACACCATTTTACGCAGCGGACGACGCAGCTCGACCTTATTACTCTTAAGCTGATCAAAGGTATAGAGCGACTCTTTCGCGGTTTCGACCGCCTGACGCACTTTCCAGTAGGTATTGCGGCCTTTCACGTGCAGTTCGGTCAGAAAACAGACCGCTTCCATTGAGCCGGTTTCATTCAGCGAGTTGATGGTTTTCTGAATCACCTGCTTGTACTGCCGCTCGTCCAGCTCACGCTCTTTGCCGCAGCCAATCAGCAAAATGCGTTCCGAAAGGATGTTGGGCACATGGTGCAATAGCAATGATTGACCCACTTTGCCTTCCAGTTCACCTCGGCGAAGCAGCGCGCTGATATAGCCGTCGCTGATTTTATCCAGCTGTTCGGCAATCGGGGACAGGCGACGCGGTTCAAACACGCCGACGACAATGCATGCACTGCGTTGTTTTTCCGGGCTACCGCTTTTTACGCTGAACTCCATGTACTCTCCTGAATCTTAAAGACAAAGACGGCATCAACGGCTAGAATGTGACACTCCGTAATACTTTCCCGCCGTTGCGTTAACATAACCTGTGTTAATCTTAACGACGTAACGAATCTGCTTCGATGACTATAAGCAGGTTCTGATACAACAGCGCCAACACAGTATGTTGTAATACAGTTTTAGCTACGAAAGGTTGCCACAAATGAGTATAAATGGCGAGTTAGCGAAGAAACTATCGACTTTCCTGCAAAAAGACAAGTTTTCACAGGCGTAATCAAGCGTGATCATCATTCGATATCTGGTACGGGAAACATTCAAAAGCCAACTGGCCATCCTTTTCATTCTGTTACTGATTTTCTTTTGCCAGAAATTAGTGCGGATACTGGGCGCCGCGGTTGACGGCGACATCCCGACAAATTTGGTTATCTCCCTGTTGGGATTGGGCGTGCCAGAGATGGCGCAGCTCATTCTGCCATTAAGTTTATTTCTTGGATTATTGATGACGTTCGGCCGCCTGTATGCTGAAAGTGAGATCACGGTGATGCACGCCTGCGGCATCGGCAAACGCGTATTGCTGAAAGCCGCCGTGGTGCTGGGATTGCTGACGGCGGCGATGGCCACCATCAATGCGCTGTGGCTCAGCCCCTGGTCGTCGCGTCATCAGGAAGAAGTTCTGGCCGAGGCGCGAGCCAATCCCGGCATGGCCACGCTGGTGGAAGGCCAGTTCCAGTCCACTCAGGGCGGCAGCTCGGTGCTGTTTGTCGGCAACGTCAGCGGCCAGACGTTTGAACACGTTTTTCTGGCGCAGCTGCGGCCCAGCGGCAACGCCCGGCCTTCCGTGGTGGTGGCCGACCGCGGACGCATCTCCCAGGACGGCGACGGTTCCCAGGTGGTGACGCTGGATAACGGCTCCCGCTATGAGGGCACCGCCCTGCTGCGCGACTTTCGCATCACGGATTTCACCAACTATCAGGCCGTTATCGGCCACCAGCCCGTCACGCTGGACAACAGCGACGCGGAACAGATGAACATGCGTACGCTGTGGCATTCGAACGAGCATGACGCCAGAGCCGAGTTTCACTGGCGCCTGACGCTGATCCTGTCGGTGCTGATCATGGCGCTGATAGTCGTGCCGCTGAGCGTGGTCAATCCGCGCCAGGGCAGAGTCCTGAGCATGCTGCCCGCCATGCTGCTGTACCTGATTTTCTTCCTGCTGCAAAGCAGCATTCGTTCCAACGCCGGCAAAGGCAAAATCGATCCGATGATATGGACATGGTTGGTCAACCTGGCCTACCTCGGCATCGCCGTGCTGCTGAACATCTGGGATACGGTGCCGATGCGCCGGCTTCGTTCTCGTTTAATACTGAAGAGGGCGTTCTGATGTTTGGCGTACTGGACCGCTATATCGGTAAAACGATTCTTAGCACCATCATGATGACGCTGTTTATGCTGGTCTCCCTGTCGGGCATCATCAAATTCGTCGACCAGCTGCGCAAGGTCGGACAGGGGAACTATTCGGTATTCGGCGCCGGGCTCTACACGCTGCTCAGCGTACCGAAAGATATCGAAATCTTCTTCCCGATGGCCGCGCTGCTCGGCGCCCTGCTGGGGCTGGGAACGCTGGCCACGCGCAGCGAACTGGTGGTGATGCAGGCATCGGGATTTACCCGACTGCAAATCGCCGGCGCGGTGATGAAAACGGCGATTCCCCTGGTGCTGCTGACCATGGCGATTGGGGAATGGGTCTCGCCGACGGGCGAACAGATGGCGCGTAACTACCGCTCCCAGATGGTTTCCGGCGGCTCGATGATCTCCACGCAGAACGGCCTGTGGGCCAAAGACGGCAGCGACTTCATCTTTATCGAGCGCGTGATCGGCGATAACGAAATTTCCGGGGTCAACATCTACCATTTCGACAAGGAAAACAAGCTGCTATCCGTGCGCTACGCGGCATCGGCTTCGTTTGAGGACGGCGTATGGAAACTCACCCAGGTGGATGAGTCCGACCTGAGCGACGGCAAACAGATCGGCGGCAGCCAAACCCTGAGCGGCGAATGGAAAACCAACCTGACGCCCGACAAACTCGGCGTGGCGGCGCTCGAACCGAATTCGCTTTCCATCCGCGGACTGCGCGACTACGCCGACTACCTCAAACAAAGCGGACAGGAAGCCAGTCGTTACCAACTGAATATGTGGAGCAAGATATTTTCCCCGATATCGGTCGCGGTGATGATGCTGATGGCGGTATCCTTCATCTTTGGCCCGCTGCGCAGCGTATCCGCCGGGACCCGCATCGTCATCGGCATCAGCTTTGGTTTCCTGTTCTATGTGCTGAATGAAATCTTCCGCCCGCTCAGCCTGGTGTACGGCATACCGCCGGTATTGGGCGCCATATTGCCAAGCGCCGCGTTCCTGGTCGTCAGCGTGGTATTGCTGCTGAAACGCCGCTAGGCCGAACCGGCAAAGTCACTGAACGGTTATCGCTCCAGTGACTTTGCACCGGCAGGCAGGTTGCAGCGCGGCCCGACTCCCCTCCCCCGCGCTGAAAACGCGATAACGCCTTGCCAAAGATGATTTTTTCAGCACTTGACCCGACGGCGGGCGGATTAAAGTTGCGCGCAAGTCGGCAAACGGTATAATGCACCCGTTTTCCGCATACCTCTTCGTGCCGAAGTGGCGAAATCGGTAGACGCAGTTGATTCAAAATCAACCGTAGAAATACGTGCCGGTTCGAGTCCGGCCTTCGGCACCATTTGATGCAATTAAGTCGCCTGCGGGTGGCTTTTTTTATGTCTGAAATCCAGTATCCACAAGGCTTTCCTCGCTTTTTCATTCAACCTGATTCAATCTACATCAACTTACTGTTGCGGGTACAACTGCGGGTATATCCCGGTTCGATAATGTTTGTACCCACACAGAACCCTTGAAAGGATACTCATCATGGCTCTGAGTGATGTGAAAGTTCGTTCGGCTTAGCCTGAAGAAACAGCTTATAAGCTTACCGATGGTGACGGCAGGTGTTACTGGTTCATCCTAACGGTTCAAAGTACTGGCGGCTACGTTATCGCTTTGACGGTAAAGAAAAGATGCTTGGAGTTGGTTGAGAGGATGAACGACATCATCGCTAAACACTTTCCGGGAATGTTAGCGCAATAGTTGCGGAGAGCTTTGACGCCCTTGGATAACAAGCATATGATCCGTCGTAATTTCTTTTCTTCTTGAAGGGACGGGTATGGGTAACCGAATGTGGATGATTCGCGGCGATGGCGGCAAGCTCTATGATGACTTTCGCGGAGCCTGTTTATAAAATTGTGTAATCGCCTGTTTTTGATATGTTTACCG